>CAZTKB010000076.1:0-12703 GCA_964614125.1 uncultured Desulfobacterales bacterium
GGAAAAGCTGTCTGAGGATGCCGCACTCGCCGGAGCGGACAGCGACAACGGCCCGGTTGGTTCATCCAAACCGGTCGGTTGTCTCAAACCATTTCAGATGATTACCCCCCTGTCCGATCCGTCCGCGGGTGCCGCATCCGAGTTCTTTTCCAAAAGAAAGCGGGATCGGTCGCCCCGGGACGGCGGGCCAATCAACCGTATGCCGGCCTGTCCCACATTTACCCCCCCACCCTGGCCCTCCTTCACCCGGGGGGAGGGAAAAAATTGGTGGTCCTGGCTCTCCCCCACCCTGACCCTCTTCCAACACCATGGGCGTATGTGTGGGTTGTTGTCAGCACCCCAGGGGGGAGGGCATGAACTTGCAGCCGGAAAACCGGAACGAGGTGACAGTACTTTGACGGATCTCTGGTTTTTTCATTGCCCCAGCTTTAGAAATGTGGTATTTTAATAACAATATCCCTTCTTATCCGGCTCTCCTCAAGGGCGGTTCCTGATGGTTCCCCCTGGACGACCCGTTACGAAATCTTGTTCACCTCGATCATGACTGGCTAAAAACGATGACCGGAAAACAACCAACTACATGCGGTTCCCCTTCCTTGGCGGGCCGCCAACCAGATCCTCTTTCTTTTACGATCGGTGATCTGGCGGTGTATCCCGGTCACGGTGTCGGCAGAATCCTGGCCATCGAACGGAAAATGGTGCATGGTGCCACGCAGGAATTCTATGTCATGAAAATTCTGGAAAACGATCTCCTCATCATGATACCCACTCAGAATGTCCACATGGTCGGACTTCGCAATCTGATAGACGAGTCTGATATTCCCAAAATCTATGAAATTTTTCGCTCCGAATGGGAGTTACCCGCGGATACCCAGACCTGGAATCGCCGCTACCGCGACTATACGGACCGGATCAAAACCGGATCACTCTACGACGTCGCCAGAGTTTTCCGGGAGCTTCATATCCTCAAACTGTCCAAGGAACTTTCCTTTGGAGAACGGAAACTTTACGATACCGCGCAAACTTTGCTGGTCAAAGAAATTTCCACCACCCGCCGGACATCGGAAGACAAAATCCTCTCCGAAATCGAAACCCTTTTCCCCCAGGAATCTCAGGCCTGAAAAAACTGTTTGACGGGTATGGCCGAAGCCGACACCTTTTCGATACAGATCCTGGAATCCGATGCCGGTCAACGGCTCGATTCGCTTCTTTCCAACCAATTTCCCCACCAAACCCGTTCCCACATCGCGGCACTGATTCGGTGCGGTCTGATCACGGTTCACAGCCGTACCTGCAAGCCGGGATACCGGGTGAAAACCGGTGAAACCGTTTCCGGTCGATTCCCTCCGCCGGAATCCATCGAAGCGGTACCGCAACCCATCGACCTGATGCCGGTCTTTGAAGATGACCACATCCTGGTCATCAACAAACAGCCTGGCCTGGTGGTTCATCCCGCCCCCGGTCATTTTTCCGGTACCCTGGTCAATGCGGTATTGTATCATTGCTCCGATCTTCCGGGAATTGGCGGAAAAATCCGTCCGGGTATCGTCCATCGGCTAGACAAGGACACTTCCGGGCTTTTGGTCATTGCGAAAACCGATACCGCCCACCTGCATCTTTCCGACCAATTCAAACAACGGACTATTCACAAAACCTACCTGACCCTGGTTTACGGTCGGTTGAATCCCGACCACGGGATGATTGAACTTCCAATCGGCCGGCATCCCACGGATCGGAAAAAAATGTCCGTTCACAGCCGCACTGGCCGCCAGGCTGTCACGCAATGGCAGGTCCGGGAACGATTTCTGAATGCAACCTTTCTCGAAGTTCAGATCCATACCGGCCGAACCCACCAGATCCGCGTTCATCTGGCCGCCGTGGGAAATCCGGTGATCGGAGATCCGATATACGGAGGGAATAAAAAACGAACTTCCTCCATCATAACCGCCTCCCGGCAGTTGTTGCACGCCTGGAAACTCGGCCTCATTCATCCAGCCACCGGAAACCGGATTGTTTTCGAAGCACCTATCCCTCCAGACATGAATCATTTATTGGAAACCCTAAGGAGATCTGCCCGGTGATAACATCCATCACCTCAATGGTTGGTTCCAGCCCCCAAAAGCCACGGCCCGGCATGGAAATATCCGCATGGCACATCCGAATGCCTGGCATCAGCCAATGGTTCCTCGCGGCCCTAATGATCTGGACGGCGGCTTGCCAGCCGGTGGAAGGGAACAAGGATTCCCGTAGGCCCTCCGACCGGCCTGCACCGGTAACCGTCGCCGAAGCGATCCGGAAAAGCATTCCCCTGGAAATCCGGGCCATCGGCAATGTCGAGGCGTTTTCCACGGTCGCCGTCAAATCCCGGATTACGGGAGAACTTCAATCCATTCACTTTGAGGAGGGACGGGAAGTTCGGAAAGGTGACCGATTGTTTACCATCGATCCACGTCCCTATGAGGCCGCCCTTCGGGAAGCGACGGCTCGATTGGAAAAAGACCGGGCCTTGGCAGTCAAGGCCACCGAAGACCTTCGGCGATACGAAATGTTGATTCGGCAGCAGTTCATCAGTCAGGAACAGTACGATCAGGCCCTTGCGAATTTTCATGCGTTGGAGGCAACCGTCGCTGCGGACGAAGCCGCTGTCGAAACCGCCCGCATCCACTTGGGCTATACCCATATCATGTCCCCGATCAACGGCCGTACCGGAGCAATTCAGGTACACGCGGGAAACATGGTCAAAGCCAACGATGACAACCAGGCTCTGGTGATTATCCAGGAAATTCAACCGATTTTTGTCACGTTCAACGTTCCGGAATCCCATTTGACTGAAATCTCCCGGCGAATGCGGGCCGGCAACCTTCTGGTCGAAGCCCGGCTTGATGACCGGGGAACTTCGCCGGAAACCGGACGATTGACCTTTCTGGACAACACGGTCGATGCGATGACCGGAACGATTCGGTTAAAGGCCACCTTTACCAACAACACGAAAAACCTGTGGCCCGGGCGGTTTGTGAACGTTTCACTTATCCTCGGCACCCTGGATGACGCCGTAGTCGTCCCCTCCCAGGCCATTCAGATCGGAGAAGCAGGAACATTTTGTTATGTGGTCTCTCCGAACCATACCGCAACTTACCGCGCGGTGGAGGCCGGGCCTTCGAACCAGGGGGAAACCGCCGTCCTTTCCGGAATCGTTCCGGGAGACCAGGTTGTTACAGACGGACATCTCCGCTTGACCCCGGACGCGCCCTTAGAAATACGAAATACGGAATCCGTCGCGGTCCATGCTGACCCGGCGAAACATCAACGGACTACACCATGAATATATCCAGAATATTCATTGAACGCCCAGTCATGACCACCCTGGTCATGACTGGGCTGCTGATATTCGGGATTATGGCCTATCGCGGGCTTCCGGTCAGCGATCTGCCGAACGTGGATTTTCCCACCATTCAGGTCACAGCGAATCTGCCTGGCGCGGATCCCGAAACCATGGCGGCCAGCGTCGCGACACCTCTGGAAAGGCAGTTTTCCACGATCGCGGGGATCGACTCCATGACATCCACCAGTACGCTGGGGACCAGCCGAATCACACTCCAGTTCAACCTGGAACGCAGCATTGACGGCGCGGCCCAGGATGTCCAGTCCGCGATTTCCCAGGTTGTTGGAAAATTGCCGCAGGGAATGCCCAACCCACCCGTATTCAGAAAGGTCAACCCCGCAGATCAACCCGTTTTTTACCTCTCGCTGGCCTCCCCGACACTGCCACTGTCCGCGGTCAACGAATACGCCGAAACCATGATTGCGCAACGGATTTCCATGATCAACGGCGTCGCCCAGGTGATGGTGTATGGAGCGAAAAAATATGCCGTTCGAATCTACTTGGATCCCAAAGCATTGGCCTCCCGCCAGATCGGAATCGATGAAGTCGCGGCCGCCATCGAGAGGGGAAACGTCAACCTGCCTACCGGCACCCTGTCCGGTGACTACGAATCTCTCAACATTCAGACAACCGGTCAACTCATGGACGCCGCCGCCTTTCGTCCTCTGATCGTTGCCTGGCGAAACGGCTCTCCCGTTAGGCTGGACGAAATCGGAACCGTTCAGGACAGTGTCGAAAACGACAAGGTGTTTACCTGGCGGGGAGATACCCGAGCCATTGTACTGGCCATTCAACGGCAACCCGGTACCAACACGGTGGAGGTCGTTGACAAGATCAAAAGTCTTCTCCCGGTCTTTCAGCATCAATTGCCGGCCGCCGTCGATATGCAGATTCTCTATGACCGCTCCGTTTCCATCCGGGCATCCGTTGAAGACGTCAAATTTACTCTGATGCTGACCATATGCCTGGTCATTCTGGTGATTTTCCTGTTTCTCAGAAGTCCCGCCGCCACTTTCATCCCCTCCATGGCGGTTCCTTTGTCCATTGTAGCGACCTTCCCGGTCATGCAGCTGTTCGGGTTCAGCCTGGACAACCTCTCTCTCATGGCTTTGACCCTGGCAGTCGGTTTCGTGGTTGATGACGCCATCGTGATGCTCGAAAACATCGTTCGGCATCAGGAAATGGGAAAAAGCATCCGAAAAGCCGTGCTGGACGGATCTGCAGAGATCGGTTTCACCATCGTATCGATGACCCTGTCGCTGGCCGCGGTCTTTATTCCGGTCTTGTTCATGGGAGGCATTGTCGGCCGGCTTTTCCGGGAGTTCGCGGTGGTGATCATGGTGGCCATCCTGGCCTCCGGATTCGTTTCCCTGAGCCTGACTCCGATGCTGGGCGATCTGATTCTGCGCCCGACCTCCGGCCAAAAGCGTCACGGCCGTCTGTACCTGGCCATGGAGTCTTTTTTTAACGCGTGGCTGCATTTGTACCATGTCACCTTGTCAGCGGCGGTCCGTTTTCATCCGGTCACCTTCGGCATATCCCTGATTGTGCTGGCAGCCACCGCCTATCTGTTTGTCACCATCCCCAAGGGGTTTCTCCCCAGTGAAGACACCGGTCTGATCGTCGGTTTCACCGAAGCTTCCCAATCCATATCCTTTGATGCCATGGTGCGGCACCAGAAGGCTATACACGAGATCCTTCTCGAAGAGCCGGCGATCCACACATTCATGTCCACCGTCGGCGCCGGAGGCCCGAATCCGGCCGGAAATTCCGGCCGCCTTTCCATTCGGCTCAAGCCCCGGAGCGAAAGAACCGAAAGCGCGGATGAACTGATTCAAAAACTGCGTCCCAAGTTATCCTCCTTTCCAGGAATCCGGGTTTTTCTGACCAATCCGCCCCCCATCAACATTGGAGGAAGAACCACCAAAAGCCTGTACCAATATACTCTTCAAGGGCCTGACCAGGAAGAGTTGTACAAATATACGACCCAGATTGAGGAACGGTTGCGGGCGGAACCGTTTTTGATGGATGTGACCAGCGACCTGCAATTGAAAAATCCGGAAATCCAGGTCCACATTCTGCGGGATAAGGCGGCTGCATTGGGTCTGACCGCTTTCCAGATTGAAGACGCCCTGCGCAGCGCCTATGCTTCCCGCGAGATTTCCACCATCTACACCCCGACCAACAGTTACCGTGTCCTGATCGAGGTATCGCCGGAATACCAGAAAGACCGATCCGCTCTTGAAATACTGTATATTCGAAACCAGGCCGGAAAACTCACCCCCCTTGCATCGGTAGCTGATTTACAAACTGGAATCGGCCCCCTGTCGGTCAACCATTCGGGCCAGTTTCCTTCCGCAACCATTTCCTTCAACATTCGGCCGGGTTATTCCCTGGGAGACGCGGTGACGGCAGTCGAAAAAATCGGGCAATCCATTCTTCCCCCGACTCTGAACGGAGTGTTCCAAGGTACGGCCCAAGCTTTCCTGTCCTCTTTTCAGGGATTGGTCACCCTGCTTCTGGTTTCGATCCTGGTCATTTACATCGTTTTGGGAATTCTGTACGAAAGTTTCATCCACCCGCTGACCATTCTCTCCGGCCTTCCATCCGCCGGGTTCGGAGCCCTGATCACCCTGGCGATATTTGATATCGATCTGAATCTGTATTCCTTTGTGGGAATCATCATGTTAGTGGGAATTGTCAAGAAAAACGCCATTATGATGATCGACTTCGCGCTGGAGGCGGAAAAAAAAGAAGGGAAAAGCCCGAGAGAGGCCATCGTGGAAGGGTGTCTCATTCGATTCCGGCCGATCATGATGACAACGATGGCCGCCACCATCGGAACACTGCCGATCGCAATCGGATTCGGCGCCGGAGGAGAATCCAGACAACCGCTGGGGCTTGCGGTGGTCGGTGGATTGGTTTTTTCCCAGTTTCTGACCTTGTATATCACACCGGTATACTATATGTATCTCGATGCGTTGAAACGGCGCATCCAATCCCTGCTGTCATCCCATGCCGGCGGTAAGGAGAAACAATTGACATGAAAATCTATTCTTATCCTTCGCCTGCGGGTATCCGCCGGCTGAATGCCATCACCCGGCGCACACTGGGAACCGGACGCAAAGAAGAGGCGGCTGTCCGCCGAATTCTGGAAAATGTCAGAAAGCGTGGAGACGCGGCGCTGATCGAATATGCCAACCGTTTTGATTCACCGCATCTGCAGGAGACGGAGATCCGTGTCACCGAGCCGGAATTTCAGAAGGCCGAACAAACGATTCATCCGGATTTTGCAGATTCCCTGGAGCGGGCGTGGAAACACATCACGGATTTTCATCGGAAACAGAAACCCGCATCATGGATCAGTCTGGACAGACCGGATGTCTTGACCGGGCAACTCGTTCACCCGGTGGGGACGGCCGGGATCTATGTTCCGGGAGGTAAAGGGGGAAACACACCCCTGGTTTCTTCGGTTCTGATGGGAGCGATTCCGGCCGTGATCGCCGGGGTGCGCCGGATCATCATGACGACACCGGCAGGGATCGAAGGTTCGGTAAGTCCCTACCTGCTGTACGCCGCCAGGCGGGCCGGCGTTCACGATGTATTCAAGGTCGGAAGCGCCTGGGCCATCGGAGCCATGGCCTACGGAACCCAAACCATCGATCGATGTGATGTAATTGTCGGTCCGGGTAACATGTTTGTAACACTTGCCAAAAAGTTAATTTCCGGCATTGTCGCCGGAATCGACATGATCGCGGGCCCCAGTGAAATTTTGATCATTGCGGATGAACATGCCAGGCCGGATTTCATCGCGGCCGACATGCTGTCCCAAGCGGAGCATGATCCAATGGCCTCCGCCGTTTTGGTGACCACATCCCGATCCGTGGCCAGGCGGGTGAAAAAGGAACTCGAGTCCCAGCTCAACCATTTGGAAAGAAGGGAAATCGCCAGCCAATCCCTGAAGCGATATGGGGCCATATTCGTGACGGCGGATATTCCTTCCGCCATCCGTGTCGCCAACGACATCGCCCCGGAACATCTGGAACTCCTGCTGAACCACCCCATGGAGTGGATCGGCCATATCCGGAACGCCGGGGCCATCTTCGCCGGCCCGTACACCCCGGAACCGGTTGGAGATTATATCGCCGGTCCCAACCACGTGCTGCCGACCGCCGGAAGCTCCCGGTTCTCCTCCGCGCTCTCCGTCGAGAACTTCATGAAGCGGACCAGCCTCATCCAGTATTCGGAATCCGCGTTTCAAGAAGATGCGCCGCATATCGAAAGACTGGCGTCCATCGAAGGTCTGGGAGCGCATGCCGGATCCATCTCGATCCGCAGATCCGGTCGGTAACAGGTACTTCATCGGAAACCGGCGGATACCCCGACGACAAGGGATGCCTCAAATTTCCGGGGCATCCTCCAGGTCCTCCTCGAATCCGGCTTCGTATTCCTCCCCATCCTCTCGGCTATCCTCTTCGGAGATATCCTTTTCCTCATCGGATCCGTCCTCATCCCCTTCCTCCAAATCCGGATTTTCCTCCCGAAAATGTTTTTTAAGGATAATGGTCTGATCCGGAAATTTTTTCTTTCCGATTTCGATACAATGCCGCGCCAACGGCTCTCCGCCAAGCTTGAGATATACCAGAACAGCTTTTTGCATTTCCGGATCGTTTCGGACCTCGGGAGCGACGCGGTTCATCAGCCGGCGAAAAGGACCTTCGAGGTCTGCGGGAATGGTCAACGGTTCATTCATACTCGTCTCCTTCCGGGATCGATCCCCGGTACAACGGTTGGGGATGGGTAAACCGCCGGTTCAGACCCGGCGGACAGCGGAATGGTAATACAGAATCCGCAAACATCAACCGCAACCGAACAATCCATCGAATTATTCATACAAACAGGGGAACCAGCCGAAACGCGGTACCATCCACCAGGCCCCTGTCCGTCAACTTGAGTTCGGGAATCACCGGTAAGGACAGGAATGACAGCGTGGTAAACGGATCCTTCAGACGGCACCCAAGATCCTGTGCCGCGGATATCATTCGTCTCAACTGGGATTCGACCCATCCGACCGGTTCCGTGGACATCAAACCTGCAATGGGCAGTGCCAGTCTCTCCCGGCAACATCCGTCCGAAACCACCGCGATCCCTCCTCCCATCTCGATAACGGGTTCAACCGCGGTGCGCATGGCATCGGCATTCGCTCCCACCACGATGATGTTGTGGGAGTCATGCGCGACACTGGTCGCCAACGCTCCCCGCCGGAGCCCCAGTCCCATGACGAAACCCTTACCGACATTTCCGGTATTCCGGTGCCGCTCGACCACGGCCAGTTTTAGAATATCTCTTCGAATGTCGGCCACCGCCTTCCCCTGATCGATGGTTGCCTGGCAAACTTTGGCCCGGGTGACAATCTGATCCGGCAGAATTTCGATGACTCGAATGGAATCGCCAGCGGCCGGAACCTGAAAATCAAGGGATCCCGGCCGGACTTTCATGGATTGAGGAATGGGTACATCGCGCAAAATCCCTTGGATATCCCGCATGTTCCCGTTTTCCGCCACGGTTTCCCCCTTTACCACCACTCGGGCTGGAAATAACTCCCGAAGATCCGGAAAAAAAACCAGATCCGCCTGACGCCCTGGTGCAATCGCGCCCAGATGATGCAAACCGAAATAGGATGCCGGATACAGGGTAGCCATCCGGATGGCCGTAATGGGGGAAATTCCGGATTGGACGGCTGCCCGCACCATGGAATCGATATGTCCCTCGTGCACGAGGTCCGCCGGGTTTCGATCATCCGTACACCACATGAGTCTGCACTCGGTGCCCGGGGAAATCAGTGGGAGAAGGGTGTGGAGGTTTTTGGCTCCAGAACCTTCCCGGATCATGATGTGCATCCCCCCGCGAAGTTTTTCGCGGGCTTCCTCCACGGTGGTGCATTCATGGTCGCTCGAAATACCCGCAGTCAGGTAGGCGTTGAGATCCCTGCCGGTCAATCCGGGTGCGTGCCCGTCGATCGGTTTCCGGGCCTTTCGACAGGACTCGATTTTGGACAGAACCATCGGATCCCGGAAAATAACGCCGGGATAATTCATCATTTCCGCTAGTCCCAGCACCCGATCGTGTTTCAGCATCCGGCGAATCTCCTCAGGCCCCAGACTTGCCCCGGCTGTCTCCATGTCGGTGGCGGGAACACAGGAGGACATCATGAAAAACACGTTCAACGCCAGATCAGCGCTGCTGTCCAGCATAAATTGAATGCCGTCCAACCCAAGGACATTCGCGATCTCATGAGGATCAGCCACCACCGTGGTGGTGCCACGAGGCAGCACCGCCCGGGCAAACTCCGCGATACCGGTCATGGAACTTTCCAGGTGGACGTGGGCGTCGATCAATCCGGGGGCGGCAACCATACCGTTCATATCCCGAACATCCCGTGCCTCATAATCCCCGATTCCAACAATGATTCCCCGATATACCGCGATGTTTCCCGAAACAATTTCACCCGAAAACACGTTCACAATCCGGGTGTCCGCAAAAATTATATCGGCGGGAATATCTCCTCGGGCACAGGCAATGATCTCATCTTTCATGTCGGCAATCCTTTTTCCCATGCGATATCCCGGGCAATGAAACGAACCTTTTCCATAACCTGATGCAAATCGAGTCGGGTCAGACAGTGGTTTCGGACCACCCACTCCCCTCCGATCATGACATCCCGGACATCGCTCCTTCGAACAGCGGATACGATTCGACTCACCGGATCAATCATGGGAGTCAGATGCGGCCGGGAAGTATCCAACACCACGAGATCCGCCTGTTTCCCCGGTTCGATGGATCCGATGCTTTCCGACAAGCCTAAAGTCCGGGCAGCATCAGAAGTCGCCATTTTCAGCACAGACCAACCGTCCATCACCCGCGGATCTTTTCCAAAAAGCCTGTGGAGTCCCATGGCGAAACGCATTTCCGAAAACATATCCAGATTATTGTTACTGGCGCATCCATCGGTTCCCAGTCCAATGGGGATTCCTGCCTGCCGAAACGTCGGGATGGAAGCAACTCCCGAAGCCAGCTTCATGGCGCTTTCGGGGGTATGGGAAATCCCGCAACCACTGGAGGCCATAAGGGGAATGTCTTCCGGTTGCGTCCAAATCACGTGTACCAGGAGGCTGCTTTGGTCCAGCAAGCCCAATGCGCCCAAATAACCGATCGGGGTCAAACCATGGGTCGTTTTGGCCCAGTCATACTCAGACCTGGATTCGGCTGCATGGATCTGGAATAACACGCCGGTTTCATGCGCCAATGCTTTGGCCCGGATCAAAGTATCCGCAGAACAGGTGTATGGGGAGTGACAGAACACCGAAGGCGTAATCCGTTGTGTTTTCCCGGACCAGCAGGTGATAAAATCCCGTGCGCAATCGATATTGTCTGCGGGATTCGGAACACCCGGAGCGGGGAAATCGATGACACCCTGGGCCAGAACGGCCCGTATTCCGGCCTCGTCCACTGCCTGGGCAACAATTTCCTCCCAAAAATAACCATCGCAGCAGGTGGTGGTTCCGGAAAGCATCATCTCGGCACAGGCCAGAAGGGTTCCCGCATGGACGGTATCCGGATTCAGAAAGCGTGCTTCGGCCGGAAAAATATGCTCGTTGAGCCAGGTCATCAGGGGCAGATCGTCCGCCAACCCCCGGAACAGCGTCATCGGGAGATGGGTATGCGTATTGATGAGTCCCGGCAGGATAACGCATCCGCCGGCATCGAGGTATTCGGCGGAAGACGGGGGAGGATTGTCCGGAGTTTCCCGATCCACCACCGCAATATGACCGTCCGTGACGCCGATGAATCCGTTGGGAACGACCTCACGTCTCCGGTTCATGGGAACCACCATTCCATTATGGATCAGGATGTCACAGCGCATCGAGCCAACCGGGCGGCAAAACAGGGTGGATAAAAAAAATCATTTTTGTATCGCGGTCGCAGGAATAAGCTGGTATAATTTAAGGTTGCAATATTTCCGGCCTGGTGGATGGATTCCGGTACATGAACACCATAAATAAGAGCCTGCACGATTGCAACAGATTTCCATCGCCGGCTTTTTTCCGTGTGCAGGCTCAGAATGCCAAGGGAAAGATGGTTTTTTTGCCGGCTTCGGTGTGCGTACAGGCATTTCCAGACTGGTTTTCTGTCGGAACCAGGCGGGGGACTACGGCGCCGACCATGGATTTTATCGGTGGACCCACGCCGTGCCACGGAGGAAAGGGAGATGAATCACTCGGGTTTCCGCTGAATACCCTGTTTGAAAATGTCAAAAGCCAAGGCCAAGGTTTCGCGCAGATAATCTTTTTCCTTATCCATTATCTTTTTACTGGCTTCCCATAAAACGACGCCGGAAAACAAGGACCAAAAGATATCAGACAACGCCACCGGATGTTTCTGAACAAAAACACCCAGCCGGATCCCTTCTTCAAAAATCCGGGCGATGGCGCCGATGGATTTGCGGGACAAGTCTTCAATCTGGGACAGAAGCCCTTGAGAAAGATTTTTGAGGGTTTCCGAAGACTGGAGATGAAACATGTTGATAATGATCAATGGGTCGAAATCATATACATCATACATGGCCTCGATCAGTTTGTCCACCTTCTCCAAGGGAGTGAGGCCAACCTCCTTGTTGACATGCTCGACCCGAATGTGAAGGTATTGCAAAATTCGAAGGGAGAGGGAGGCGTATAGTTCCTCCTTGTTTTTAAAATACAGGTATAGAGTGCCCGGACTCAGTTCGGCTTCACTGGCGATATCCTCCATGGTGGACTTGTTGAAGCCTTTATCCGAAAACACTCGTTTGGCCGCCACAATAATCTGTTGACGCCTTCTTTCTTTTTCTCTTTCTTTTCGTTCTTGAATTCCCATGTCCGTTTCCTGAATATTATTTATAAATAATGGCAAATCTATTTTATATTTCATATTTAGTCAAGATAAATTAATTTATTATCCATAGTTACATAATCTTTGCCATGTTTTTCAGATGTCAACCATCCCGCCCGATTTTCCATCTACCCGGACAAGGCTGGTATTACCGGGCACGGCTCGCCGTGCCCCAACATTCCGGATGGATGAAAGCACCGCTTGGCAGGTCGGGGGAGCCCCAGGCCGCCACTACAAGGCCGAAACGGAGGACCTATTTCGCCTTTACCCCCCTCCCACCCGGAGGGAAGGAAAAAATATTAGCCCTGGTCATCCTCTGCTGGGGAAGGAGAGAATGAGCTGCCGGCCTTTCCGCCGGAAAGCCGGAACGGGGGACCTATTCCGCCTTTCTTG
>CAZTKB010000077.1:0-12676 GCA_964614125.1 uncultured Desulfobacterales bacterium
TAAAATCCTGCGGTTTGACGTAGACGATATCCGCGATATTGTCGTACCGGCCGTTACCCAGCACGCTTTGGGAAAAACACCAGGATTTCCGGATCTCCTCCTCCGTGATTCCCACATCGCTCCGATCGATCTCCGCGGCCAGCGGCCTCATCTGGAGAAAATAAAATTCGTTTTTTCGCTCCCGTTCCGTCCCCAGATTGAGGGAAAACTCGATCTCCACCGGGCATCCCATTCCTTTTCTTCCCAACTCCAGCAGCTCACACAACAACTGGGGCAGGGGAAACAGATCATGCTTCAGGATGGAGGCAAAGGTGGCGATTTTGGCACCGGGAATGTTTCCACTGTCCCGGATTCGGTGTTCATTGACAATATAGGTGCTGGAAAGCAATCGTATCGGCAGTTCGGTTTCCGCGTCGTCGATTTCCCGTTTTTCAAGGTTGGAATACATTCCGAAATTCAGCTTCTCGGGGTAATTCCGAACTTTCAGGGCATAAAAATAGCGCTGGGAGTTGGCCAGAATATCTTCCACGGTGGTGAACTGGGGCAGAATTTTCGGATACCGGGGAGAAAACCGAAGATTTTTCTCTCCCTCCACCACGGTTTTTCCCAGGCCGATCGCGATATGGGCGATCCCATCTTCCGGTTTCATATGGGAAACCGGGTAGAAATTATGGGATTGCGCCACACCGGAAACCGCCGGATAGAAAAAATCCTCATATTGCTCACCGACCAGTTGCTGGATGATCACCGCCATGGCTTCCTCCTGCGGCTGGCTGACAGAATGGCGGGTAAAGGATTTGGGGTCCTCGTAATAGGTGGACGCATACACCAGCTTGATGGCATCGATGAGTTGGGACAAGCGGACAGCCGGATCCGGATGGTTGTTTGGTATCATGTAGGTCTGATACAAACCGGCGTAGGGCTGGAAATGAGCGTCTTCGAGCAGGCTGGAGGAACGGATGGACAACGGATAGCTGACCTGGGACAAAAAGGCTTCCAGGTTGGATACCAGCCATTCCGGCATCTGGGCACGAAGAAAAATCGCCGCGATTTCACAATCCGACAAATCGGTTTTGGCCACGTACTGCAGATGATTCGAGAGGATGAACGACTCGAACCCCTGGGTGGTGATGACCAGTGTTTTGGGAATTTCCACATGAACCTGGGGCAAGGCGAATTGTCCGGCATGCTCGTGAAGGAGCGCAGACATGAAGGCCAGACCCCGGGCCTTTCCCCCCAGGGAGCCGTCGCCGATCTTGACAAAATCCATGATATCGGCATCGAAGGTGTGGGCCTTAAACTGGGCGACCACCCCCTTTTGCTGCAATTTTCGGAGGGTATGAAGTCCGGTGACGATGTATTCCCGCATTTCGGCAATCGACGAAAAATCTCCTGTCTGCACCTCGCGGAAGGTGGAAGCCAATGCGAATTCGGAGCGGGCCATCAGCCAGTTGGAAAAGTGATTCCGGGATGCGTGATACAACAGGGACTCATCCGGTATAGTCCGGACTTTCATTTCCAGAGTTCTCAGATTGGATGCCCGGTCGATCTCCGTACCGTCAGGAGACCGGAATACAAAATCCCCGAAACCCAGATGGTTCAAAAAAAACTGATGAATCTCCACCAGGAGATTCGGTGAATTTTTGTCTAAAAAAACCGCTGGAATGCGCTCCGCTTTTTGGCGGTTTTTGGACTCGGAACTTAACAACAGGATCGGCAGATCCGGAATTTCCTGTTTGATGGTAGTCAAAATATCAGCCCCGGCATTTTCATCCGGCAGACCGTTCCGAATGATACGGGTATCAGAAATTACCCCGATCAGGTAATTCCGGTATTTTTCATAGAGGCTCATTGCCTCTTCATAGGTCTCAGCCAGCATGATCTTGGGGCGGGATCGCATTCGAAGCAGGCGGTGCTCCTCGTTCAGCCCGACCCCCAGAACGGACTGGGTCTGCTTGACGAATTCCTTGTAAATCAAGGGCAAAAACGTGGAATAATACTGTGGAGAATCCTCCACCAGGATTAGAACACGAACCATGGCCCGCTGGGTATCCCGGTCGATATTGAGGCGGTCTTCCGCATTTTTCACCAACGCCAGCAGTAAATCCGAATTGCCGGACCAGATGAAAATCTTGTCGATACCCGTTATTTTCTGATATTCGCCCTGTGGAAAAATCGACCGGATACTGTGGCTGAGCAGGATGATGGGCAAATTTGGAAAAGATCTTTTGATCTGCCCGGCGAGGGTCCGGGCATCCATGTCATCGACCTGCGGCATGGTGATGACCATATCGAAATGTTTCTGCTCGAGAAGGGATAGTGCCTGATATCCGGAGGAGGTCCGGGTCACCCGTGGCGGAAGACTCAGGTTGAGACCGCTGTATTCGTTAATGATCCGGGAGGCGAGACTCCCATCCTCCTCCATGATATAGGCATCGTACGGACTGGAAACCAAAAGAATTTCCCTGACCTTGATGGACATGATCTCGTGAAACATCTTGAACTGGGAATAAAACTCGTTCGGAATTTCACTGGTCTTCAGGGTCATGGAATCCACCGGGTCATGGGGTGCGGGTTGTTCGAACGGCCGCCGCATCCATAGCGAAGCGGCCGTTTCTGCAACCAATCGGGTGTATGATCAGGCATCGATGATGGCCAATGCTTCGTCACGGAAGGCATCCATCACATAAGGAATACCGGTCACCTTGGTACATTCCTCGGTCAAAGAAAAGATGTCCTGGCGGCTGATATAGGGAACCTTCCAGTTTCGGGAACCGGCCATGAGCTGCTGGAGACCCACCTTCAGCTTGTCGACGGCGCTGAAAATACCGATGGCACCCAGCGGAAAGTTTTCCACATCCGCGCCGTATTTTTCCTTGAGCACCTCGTAATTCATGAAGATTTCCTCTTTCATGGTCCCGTACCGTGCAACAGATGCCGGAAGCCCCTTGTCTTCTCCTTTCAGCCATTTTTCCGCGTTTTTGCCAACCATGCCGGGAATCATCAATGCCCGTCCCATGCAAACCGCCTTGCAATAGGGTGCGCCCAAGGCCAGGGCCTTAAACACATGGTCCTCGGAGGAAAAACCACCGGCAAAGGCGATATCCGGAACCCGCTTTCCCCGTTTGGCCAGGCGATCACACAACTCATAGGCCATGGAATGCAGGTAGATCGCCGGAATTCCCCATTCACACATCATTCTCCAAGGGCTCATACCGGTTCCTCCCGGCGCTCCGTCGATGGTCAACAGGTCGATACCGGCATCCGAGGACCACCGGATCGCCATCGCCAGTTCCCGCATGGGATAGGCTCCGGTTTTCAAGGTAATCCGCTTGGCCCCCATTTTTCGAATCCGTTCGACCTCCTTCATGAAACCTTCCTGGTCAATAAATCCCAACCGGGAATGGCGTTCGAACTGTTTCAAGGGCCCTGCCTTGAACGCTGCCTGGAATGCAGGAACTTCTGGATCCGGAGTGACGATATATCCGCGCTTTTTCAGCTCCAATGCCCGACTGAGTGAGTTTACCTTGATCTCTCCGCCGATGCACTTGGCGCCCTGTCCCCATTTGAGCTCGATGGTTTCGACACCCAGTTTTTCCAAGACATATTCCGCCACGCCGTTTCGGGTGTCTTCGACGTTCATCTGAACCAGAATATCCCCGTATCCATCATAATACCTTCGATATTCCCGAACCCGGCGGTCCATTTCCGGAGACTTGGAGACTTTTCCGTCCCTGTTCAGTTCGAGTTCCGGGTCTATGCCGCACACATTCTCTCCGCAAACCAGAACGATACCGCTGATGGCCGCCCCGATCGCGAAATGCTCCCAGTTTTTCCGGGCAATGTCCGTACTTCCCAAGGCTCCGGTGAATACCGGCACTTTCATCTTAATCTTATTGGTGACACCAAATTCGGTTTCCGTGTTCACGTTCGGAAAGGTTGCCTGATCCGGATCAGCGGCCACTCCCTTGGCTCCCATTGCATATCCCATGATATTCAGATGGGAATAATCCACCGGATAATCCTTGTCCGCTCCTGCGGTAATGCTGCCGAAGGGGGATGGATACAACAGTTCTCTTCCGCGGAAAGTAGCATGAAACATGTCACAGTTACCCCGGCAGCCATCAATGCATCGGCTGCAGATACCGGATTGGGGAGCGACGTTTCGGGAGCGATTGCTGGTCTGGAGGGCATCGTTGGCATTCGGGTGGTGCAGATTCATTCTTATTCTCCTTTTAATACGATAAATGTTGGAAAATAAACAAAAAAGGCGCCAATACTCCCACGCGTAGCGCAAGGTATGGACGCCTTTGTCTCGAAACTAGACGACTTTGTCTATTATGAATCCCAACACGCCGTTGTGCCGGTTTCAGTCACACTGTTTTACAAAGCCTGATTGTTAGCCGCCCGAATAATTTTTGTCAAGGAATTTTTTAGGATGCGGAAATCGGAAACCCGCCATTTTTTTTCACATATTATTCTCGAAAACGAATTTCAGACATTGAACCGAAAATGGATGATATCTCCATCCTGAACCGGGTAGGTCTTTCCCTCCAGCCGCACGGTGCCGCGTTTCCGGGCTTCGGCATAGGTTTTGGCCTCCATCAGATGATCGGTATGAAGCACTTCTGCCCGAATAAACCCCTTTTTGATATCTGAATGAATCACACCGGCTGCTTCCAATGCCTCGGTGGATCTGCGGATTGTCCAGGCCTTTACCTCGTCCTCCCCGACCGTAAAAAAGGAAATCAACCCCAAAAGCTCGTATGAACACCGGATCACCCGGTCTGTTGCGGTAGCCGTAAGGTTGAATTCCGACAAAAACAGAGCCGCCTCTTCCGAAGACATGCGCGATATTTCCTGCTCCAATTTGGCCTTGATAACCAATTTTTCTTCTACCGAAAACACGGGATCATCGGGCGGAATATCGTCATCATCGGCATTGTTGAAAAGAACCAGCATTGGTTTGGCTGACATGAGCGCGAAACCTCTCAAATGGGGGGATTCTGCCAAAGAGCGGTCCCTTCGGATCGGTGTTTCACTTTCCAACAAGCGCAGGCAGGCTGTCAAGGCCGCCATCTCATCCGAGTCCATCTTTTTGCCCCGCTTTTTATCCGCTTCCATGCGTTCTATTCTTTTTTCTACCGTGATCTGGTCCGAGAGCATCAGCTCACTGTCAATATTCAAAAAGTCCGTTCGCGGGTCGGGTTTCTGATTTCCATACCCGGAAAAATTCCGGAGCACCAAAATCAGGGCGTCACAATCCCGTACCAGTGTCCAAACCGCTGGATCTTTGGAATCCTTTTTACCTGGAATAACCCCGGGCAGAAAATATTCCACTTGTGTATACGTCGTCTTTTTCGGTTGATACATCCGACTGAGTTCATCCACCCGAAAATCCGGAACACGAATCATTCCCTGACGGTTTTCCGATTTGTTCGGTGGATCCAGTCTCTGTCCGGTTAAAGCCTCGAACAATGTGGTCTTGCCGGACTCGGGCAGTCCGATAATGCCCAGTTTCATGTGTTGCTTCTCCTTTTTTCAGATGGTGATGGGTACCTTGATAAGGTTGCGGTTTCCGTTCAAAAGATGGTGTTTGTTCACCGCTGCCGGGATACGGTAACCATGGTGACGCGGGGGATCAGGATGTCGGCTTCAAGACAAAAGCCACACGGCTGGGTATATACAGACTCACTCGATGCTGGAGGTCGGAATCCATTCGGGAAAAATGAATCTGTTCAGGAGTCAACCTCCCATGTCCGCCGAATCTTTCCATATCGCTGTCCAATATCATTTGGTATTTGCCCGGCAAAACCGGTACCAGGTGGTCGACATAGGAATCACTGGGATGAAAATTAAACACAAAAACCAAGTCATTTCGCTCAAAAGCGAGCAGTTTTTGTTCATCATCCTCCAGAAGCAGCCGGCAACAGGCGCTTTTGTACAGCCCTTCCCGTTTGGCCAATTCGATCATTTCCCGATCGAATTCCGCAAGACACCCATACCGGAGAAAGGGGTCGTCCCTCAAATGCCACTGCCTTCTCGCATGACAAAAACTCCACCCGTTTCCCTCCCTGGGAAAGTCGATCCATTCCGGATGCCCGAATTCATTCCCCATAAAATTCAGATACCCGCCTCCGGCAGTCGCCAGTGTGATCAACCGGATCATCTTATGGAGGGCGATTCCCCTGTCAACCCGGATGGCAGGGGAACGAACAGACATACAATTATACATGTCGGTACCGATCATTCGGAAAATCAATGTCTGATCTCCCACCAGCGCCTGATCGTGGGATTCAGCATAACTGATGGTTTTTTCATCCTGTCTCCGGTTGTTCAATTCATACCACAGATGACCCATCGGCCAAAATTCGTCCGGTGTGTCTTTAACCAATCGAATCCAGTAATCAGCAATTCCCATCGCAAACCGGTAATCAAAGCCGGTTCCGCCTGCCGATCCCGGAAGGCAAAGCCCGGGCATTCCACTGACATCTTCCGCAACGGTTACGGCATTCGAATGAATTTCATGGATCAATTCGTTGGCCAATGTCAGGTATACCATGGCATCCGGATCCACGGAATCATCGAAATATTGGGAATAGGATGAGAACGACATTTCCAATCCGCGATGGTAGTACAGCATACTGGTAACACCATCGAAACGAAACCCGTCCAGGCGGAATTCCTCCATCCAGTACCGGCAATTGGATAATAAAAAAGAAAGAACGGGTATTTTTCCGTAATCGAAACACCGGGAATTCCAAGCGGGATGATGTCCTCTGGAATCTTGGTGAAAATATTGATACAGAGTGCCGTCGAAACGACTGAGGCCTTCCACCTCGTTCAACACCGCATGGGAGTGAATCAAATCCATGAGAACCCGAAGTCCCATTCCGTGAGCAGTGTCAATCAGGGCTTTCAGTTCATCGGGAGTTCCAAACCGGGAAGAAGGTGCGAAAAAACTGGATACCTGATATCCAAAGGAGGCGTAATAGGGATGCTCCTGCAAGGCCATCAACTGTATGGTGTCATATCCTGCTTCGACAATTCGGGGCAGGATTTTTTCCGTGAATTCCGCATAAGTCCCAATTTTTCCGGCATCTTGAGCCATTCCGATATGGGCTTCATACACCAGGATTCCGGATGATTCCGTGTAGATCGGGGAATGTTTCCAATCGTAGGATTGCTCAGGTCGCCATACCTGGGCGTTGAAGATCAGCGTTACTGGATCCTGGACAACCCGGGTGGCATAGGCCGGGATTCGATCACCGGATCCACCGTTCCATTCCAGACGCAAACGATACAAACATCCATGTTCCAGAAAATCTCCGGGAAGACGGATTTCCCAATCTCCGGTTTCTTTGATCCGATGCAGTTCGCTGTCCGAAGTTTTCTTCCAACCGGTACGATCACAGATCAGAAACATCGCCGTTGCGTTGGGCGCCCATTCCCGAAAAATCCACTGCTCCTCGAAAAAATGAAGTCCGTAATGAAGGTGGGCTGATGTGGCGTCATATGCGCCATTGCAAAATTTGGATAAGGCCCGGCGTATCAGGATCAGCCGACGCATCCGATCCTTCAGTTGGGAAAGATGAGGACAAAGAAGCGGATCTTGGAGTGTCCTTTTCCGGAGAATGGTTTCCACATCCGGATCGTCATCGGCAATAGGATTCATCCTGTTTCAGTATGCGTAATTTTCAAAATAATGTTTTACTTTCCGAACATAATCCTTGGTTTCCCGATATGGCGGAATATCGTTGTATTTATCAACTGCGGCAGGTCCGGCATTATAAGCCGCCAGAGCGAGATGAAGATCATTGTTGTATTTTTCCAGCATCTGTTTCAAATACCGGGTTCCCCCCATAATATTCTGATAAGGATCCGCCGGATCATTGATATCCAGCAAACTGAAATTCTGGGGCATGATCTGCATTAACCCTTTGGCACCTTTTTTGGATACCGCTTCCGGATTGAAATTGGATTCCACCTTGATAATGGATTTTAGTAACCGGGGGGATACACCGTAATCACGGGAAGCCTTGTCAATCAAACCGTCAAATTGGTCCGATCTTCCGGAATATTTTTTTTTGGTGGTGGAAATCACCGTCGACCCGGTGTTTCCTTTCATGTAGAGGCGGTAATTTGGAGAGGATGGTGTATTGGTAAAACGTTTGACGCCGTTTTTATCTACATATATGTAAATATCTGCAAAAGCCGGTATCCCTGAAAACATCACCGCCAGCAGGGATAAAAATAAAACATTCCATATTTTTTTTAGGTGAACCGATGGATTGTTATCCGCCATCATTGGCTCCTTTCTTGATCAAGTTGTCAATTCGGCGCTTTTCCAATATTTCCCGATGCGTCTTCCTCAAAAACCGTTCTGGAAATGTCTGTTGGGAAAGATATTCCAGAGCGGATGAAATATAAGATTCGACCATTTCTGTTTTTATCTGATCCATGTTTTTTTCATCCACAAAATTTTTGGAAAGGCTTTTTTCAAAAACTACGGTTTTTCCTATCACGGATTTCATCTCCGAAAGGGTTTTCTGATCGACATTCGGCAAACAGGCTTCGATTCGATCCAGTCGAAACTCAATTCGAAAAACGACCTCAAGATAATATCTGTCTTCGGTCACTTTTCTGGATTTATCAATATATTCCAATACCAGGCCGTTTTTCAGCGGAATTTTCCACAGTATGCCATTTTTCATATCATGCCGAAAATTTAATGTAAACTATTGATTTTAATTAAATTGTATCCAACAGGACTTCTTTATAAAATAACATATTGAAAAAATTAAAATAAATTCATTTATACCGCTGACACACAAACCGCTTTATCTTCCTAGAGATATGTCCGGATTGGTTACGATAACAAGAACAAATAACAAAAAAAACGGTGGATCTTCAAGACCCAATTTTCCTCTGGTCCATCTCTTTTCGCTCCTCGGGGCCAAACAGGCGTATTTTACCGAATTCTCCGTCAAACCCGGGAGATATCTGAATATCACGGCTGCGAATTTTTTGAACTGCCTCCGGGAGAAAAGGAATACCGGCTTCATGAATATATTCCAAGGGAAAAATTTCCAAAACCTGATATTCCGGCCCCAGTTTTCTCAAAATTCTGTCATATTGTTTTTTGACCGTTACGGTTGCCGGACCTCTGTTATAAATTTCGGATAGAATATCCAACAACGGTACGGATGAAAAAAACGGTTTTGTTAATGGTGCTGCCGTATCAACCTCCGTTGGACCTGACAATGCACAAACTCGGTTTAATACACCCAAGGTAAGAGGCTTCCCGCATACCGGACATATTCCTTGATGACGTCGTGTTTCAGAGGGATGAAAACAAATGCCGCATTTCCGATGGCCGTCAAAATGATATTTTCCTTCTTCAGGGAAAAATTCCAGTGTTCCGACGAATTCCCCACGCTCCGGATATTTCAGCGCCTGTCGGATTCCCTTGAAAGATGCTTCCGTATCAAATTTATTTGCCTCCCTGCCGATTTTTTCAGGTGAATGCGCATCTGAATTGGAAATCAGTGTGATCCGGTTTAGAAATTCTACGCACCTGTTCATGCCAGGATCTGAAGACAGGCCTGTTTCTACCGCAAATATGTGGGTTGATAAATCCTCAAAACATTCGATAAGGGAATTAAAACCGGATTTGGAGCCCAGCAGGCTGAACCAGGGAGTCCATATATGGGCAGGAACCAGGAAAGATCCGCCTCCACACTCCAACACTGTTTCTAATAGATTTCGGGCATCCATTCCCAGAACCGGTCTTCCATCCGAAGCAATTTTCCCCAATTTTTCCAGCTTTACGGAAAGCTTGGCGGCGTCATCCAGTTTCGGCACAAAAATTAAATTGTGATTTTTGCGTAATATATTGTTTTTTTTGTAAATATTACTTACTTCAGTGACCAGCAAAAACCAAACCGGTCCTCGACATGTGGTTGGCACCTCTTTATTACAATACGAAGCAACATCCGGTCTCAGACGGAAAAGTCCATTACCCTCCGGAACCAGCTTTTGCTGTAATTCCTGGAACCATTTCGGGTGAGTGAAATCACCGGTACCCAAGATTGAAATTCCTTTTCGTTGTGCTGCGACATACATTGACTCCAAGGTCATCTGAGGGGAGGTAGCTCGGGAATATCGAGAATGAATGTGGAAATCAGCCAGAAATTTCATAAACCTGTTCCGGTATATTGACCTTGTTATATATGAGAGAAAAAATTGACGATAAAACCGGAGTTATTGACAAATCACTTTGAGCGGTACAAATCCGACTGTCTTTCCACACGATGATTATAGAATTTTCAACATTTTTAATTAAATTATAATTAATATTTACAATGAGATAACGAGTTATCATCGGTATCGTCACCATATGGTTATTATTTGTTATTCTCTTATAACCTATGATATATTGATAGAATACACTGAGTAGGAGAACCGTATGGGTTTTATATCATCCAGAATTTCAATTACCGATTACCTGGTCACCGGCGATCTGGAAGAACCCGTCATCGAAACCGTGGCGGAAAAACTGTCTTCGTATGCCGTATCGGATATTGACGGGGAAAGCAAAGACAAAATCATAGGATGGACTTCTTATGCTGATCCGTTTGAACCGGATTTCGAAGGATCGGCCTTTGTGGTGGGATCGCATTTTCTCTTTTCCCTTCGGGTCGATAAAAAGCAGATTTCTTCCAAAATCATAGCCAAAGAGCTTCGAAAGGCAATAAAACAAAAACAAATCGAGACAGAACGTGATTTTCTGAACCGGGGAGAAAAGCAAGCCGTCAAGGATAAGGTGATGAACACACTGTGGAAACGGATTCCAGCCACACCGAATGTTTATCATGTAATATGGAATTACGAGGATAAAAAAATTCGCTTTTTTTCCCATCAGAAAAGTGCGAACGACGATTTTGAAACACTATTCACCAAGACATTCCATTTGAATTTGATCCGGTTGTTTCCATATACAACCGCTTTGTATCTTTCCAATTTATCGGATAGTGAAAAAGATTTTCTAAATAGTCTGACACCACTCAGCCTGGTGTGACCAAAAGGATATCATACCATGCTTGATATTTCCATCGCTTATAACCGGTACAAGTTTTTGGGGTTCGAATTTCTGACATGGATGTGGTATGAATTGGAAAACAATCCCGAACAAATCCGAATTGATGAATTTTCCGATATTTCAGTCCGAATGGGCAATCGGGTTATGATTGAAAATGCCTTCCACAATTCCCGTGAAACTGTTACCATACAGGGTGATGACGCCGGCTTGGAAGAGGGAATGATTGCTTTGAAAAAGGGCGGATTGATAGCGGAAATCAATCTGGTTGTAGAAAACGACCGACAGCAGATGCAGTTTACCATAAAAGGCGAAAGTCTTTCTGTTTCCGGCCTCAAAATTCAGCAGGAAAACAAGGCGGAGTCTACCGAAAACCCGGAAGAAGCGGAAGCGTTTCTTTTAGATCGAATTTTTACCTGTGAACGCATAACAAGTTGGATGTACTTGATTTTTAACCGATTTGTGCGGCTGAGATTGTCCGAGTCATGGAAACGTTCTGTTATTCCGGCCATGCGACAGTGGATCCTCCGACCTGACGAGGGGTAAGAGAAAGAAAGGATTTGTATTCCATGAAATTCAGTATCATTAGATCCAATGTTGTGGATGCGCTGTCCAAAATTCAGGGAATATGTTCCAGACGAACCAATACGGTTATTGGAAATTGCGTTCTGATCCGGGCAGAACCGGGACGAATTTGGATATATGCCAACGACGGTGAAACGGGATTTGAAGGTTTTTATCCGGCAGAGGTGGATTCGGAAGGAAAAATTGCACTGAACGCCCGAAAATTATTTGAAATTATTAAAGACTTTCCGACAGATGAAATTCTGTTTAAAGAGGTTGACAACTATTGGATCGAAATTGGTTCGGAGCGGGTTCAGTTTAACATGGTGGGAATGAATCCGGATGATTTTCTGGATATACCCTTTATGGAGAGTGATTTTTCGTTTCGCATGGAATCCGCCCCTTTGAAAAAAATGATAGAGCGTTCCCAGGTGGTATCTGTTGGAGATGAAAGGAAACCCCACACTTTGGGAATCTGTTTGCAATGTCTTTCCGACGAGAATCAAACTATTCTCCGAATGCTGTCTACGGATTCCAATCGGCTGTCCAAAACAGAGTATATTTTTCCCGAAAAAATAGATATCGAAAATATTCACGGTATTTTAATCCCTAAAAAAGGAGTTAACGAGGTCGCTCGCATTCTCAGACCTGACGATCCGATCGATATTGCTGTGGAAAACAATCATATTTTTTTTCGACAGAACAACGAAACAACGGTGATTCGTTTATTGGAAGGTTCCTTTCCGCAGTATGGTGATATCATTTCCTGGCCTGATGCCCATCTGATACGGGTCAACACCAAAATGTTTATCGGAATTCTCAAAAGAATGTCCATTTTATCTTCGGACGATTACAAGGCCGTTATTTTCAATCTTTTCGAGGGTAAGATGACGATCAGTTCCACCAACCCGGAATTGGGGGAGTCCCGGGAAGAGCTTTCCATCGATTATCAGGGGGAACCTTTGGAGATAGGTTTGAACCCAAGGTTCGTGATTGAAGCATTAAGCCTGATCG
>CAZTKB010000078.1:0-12663 GCA_964614125.1 uncultured Desulfobacterales bacterium
TTTTCCCTCCCCACTGGTGCTGACAACAACCCACACATACGCCCATGGTGTTGGACGAGGGTCAGGGTGAGGGAGAGCCAGGACCACCAATTTTTTCCCTCCCCCCTGGTGGGGGAGGGTCAGGGTGGGGGGGAGAAAGGAACATGTCTGGTGGTGTGGTGGTTTCGGCTCGACCGCGTAGCAAACGGCATGGCGCATCCACACGAAAAGCCGGACTGTGACGGACTTTTGGAAAAAAACTTGACTGCATGGAACGTGTTGTCTATGGTGTAAATACCATAAAAGTAAACGGGCACGAAAAGGCAAAATCGTCGAAAGGCGATGACGCAAAGCCACTGGTCTACAGCCGAAAGGTCATGACAGCAGGGTTGCCGAACGCAGACTGAGCAGCGCCTTCGGAAAACAACACGCCCCGAAGGCGTTTTTTTATTGGGTTTTCCTCTTTTTCGTGCCGATGGTGAAACCACAATCATTTTCGGTCATCCCGCGTAGTTTGCGGGGAAAGGAGTACCCAATGAAAACCGTTCGAATCCTTCTTCTGGTAACACTGGCCTGGGCGCTGGTCGTTCCCGCCTCCTGGGGAGCAGCGGAACGGAATCAGGATCGCCGCAAGCTGTCCATTCTCTACAAGATCAAACCCGAAGCCACCCGGCAGGAACAAAACCGGCTTGACGCCGTGATGAAGTTCCTGGGTACCCGAGCCAAAAAGACGATCCGAAACGTCGATATCCAGCTCGATGAATATCTGTCCTGGTCCGGTTCCGAGGAAGAAGCCGCCGAGATGCTGCTGGCGACGGGCGCCGTCCTTTTTGCTGAACCGGACTACCTGGTGGCACCGGATGCGACTACCTCCAATGATCCCTCCCTGAAATCTCAATGGCAGCATAGCAAAATCAACTCTTTCGGTGCATGGGACACTGTCACCGGCAATTCCTCCATCCTGGTTGCGGTGTGCGACACAGGGATCAGCTCCAACCACCCTGATCTGGTCGCCAATCTCCAGCTTCCCGGGTTCAATACGGTGGACAATTCCACAAACACGGAGCCGATTTATAACCACGGAACCGGTGTGGCCGGGTGTATCGGCGCGGTCGGAAACAATGCCACCGGTGTGGCGGGTGTTGTCTGGGATGTCCGAATTCTCCCGATCCGGATCACGAATACCACCGACGGTATGGCGTATATATCCGATGCCGCGGAAGGAATCCGCTATGCGGCGGACCAGGGGGCCAAGGTCGTCAACCTGAGTTACCGGATGGCCAGCTACAGCACGATTGATTCCGCGGCCCAATATCTTCGAGGCAAGGGCGGGCTGCTGTTCGTTGCGGCCGGGAATGACGGTATCCAACAAAGCTGGCCGGATTTTCCTTCATTCCTGGCCGTGGGAGCGACCACTTCCACCGACACCAAAGCCAGTTTTTCCAATACCGGTGCCTACATCGACCTGGTTGCACCGGGATCCAGCGTGTATTCCACCACCAGTTCCAGCAGCTATGCCTATATGAGCGGCACGTCGTTTTCTTCACCGATCGCTGGTGGGCTGGCCGCGTTGATTTACTCCCTCAACCCGTCCTTCACTCCGGAACAGGTGGAAAGTTTCCTGATCCAGGGATGCGTCGACCTCGGGGCAGCGGGAGAGGATTCGTCTTTTGGAGCGGGCCGGATCGATGCCGCGCAATCCATCGCCCTGGCTTTGGGGGCCGGGACCAATGAATCTCCGGTGGCTATATTGGAGGTCAGCCCCAGTGAGGGCGATGCACCGATGGAAGTCATTGCCGATGGAGGGGGTTCGTTTGACCCCGATGGTTCCATCGTTGCGTACCAGTGGGATTTTGGAGACGGAACAAAGGCGACGGGCATGGAAGCCAATCATACGTATACCCAGGAGGGTACTTACACCGTAACCTTGACGGTAACGGACGACCAGAACACGAAATCTTCCGCCAGCACGCAGGTATGGGTCCGGCCGGATCAGGCAAAAGTTATTTCGGTGCGGGATATTACCATGTCCTGGGCCAAAGTGAGCGGCGGGGTGGTGGCCCGGGCGGCGGTTTCGATAGCGGATTCCTACGGAGTACCGGTGTCGGGCGTGTCTGTGACGGTCAAATGGACCGGCACCAAAAGCGGGACTTCGGTGGGAACAACCGGGACGAATGGAGTAGCGGTGTTGTCATCGCCCAAGGTGAAATCCACATTTTCTTTCACGGCCACGGTGACGGCGGTATCCCTGACAGGATATACCTATGACCCGACGCTGAACACCGAGACCAGCGATTCCATCAAAAATTAAAACCGAAAATACGAATAACAGGCAGCCAAAAAAAACCTGCTTCCGGAGACACTCCGGAAGCAGGAAAATCTTTTTTCCCTCCAAAAACCGCAACAGGCTGATTGGAAAGCTTTGGGAAATACCCCCGGTTTCATCCAGAAACCGTGCCTTGCCGTAAGCAGCCTCGAAAAGTCCTTTTTAATCTGCTACTTCCCCCCAAAAGCCCCTCGTTTGTGACCGGGAAAAGCCGGTTGGCCGGAAGGATATCGCAGATAACCCGGTGCAGTTCACGGCAACAAAGGGGCCGTTTTGGGGCGGGTCTTCCATTTTAATCGCTCCTCCAGAATCCAATCATCGAGCAGTTTTTTCTCGGATGACGTCAGGGTTCCGAATTTTAATCCGCAACGGCAGGTTTCCAGATCGATCAAGGAGGCCCGATCCGTCATTGAATAGTCATAGACGATTTCAAAGGGAAGTCCGGAAAGATTGACCGATCGGTTCGTAGTGAAAAGAGCCATGGTCCGGAGGGCATCAAAACCCTGTAAGGAGTTGTCCAGCCTGACATACTCGAAAGAAATACCCCCCCGGCTGATATTCCGGATTCGGCCTACAATATCACATGCCGGTCGAAAACTTACAAATGCAGTGTCCATGGGGACCCGCAGAAATTTGCGTCGATTTTTCGCTGTTTTTCGGCCCATAGAGTCCAACTTTTCGGTTTCAAGTACAACCAATTGTATTTACAATAATATTTTGACAAAAAATCTTGCATTGATATATAGTATACCACAAAAACTCCAATAGGATAAACAAAATCAGCCTTTGATGGAGATCCCGATCAGGGATATCTCCCTTCATGGAATCCCGGTCGCTCTCATCAATGAGTGACGTAGATCAATTTGTCCGTATCGAATCCCATCTCCCTGGCTTTGGCCACCAGGCGGTTTTTCACTTTTGTCTCCATGTGCGGTGTTCTGGATAGTATCCACAAATAGTTCCTGTTCGGGCCGGAAACGAGGGAATATTGGGTTTCCTCTCGGTCCAGCTCCAGGATCACGTAGGCGCCGTAAAAGGGGCCAAAAAAAGAAACCTTCAGGTGGCCTGTATTCGAATCTCCGGCAAAATAAGCTTTGCCGACAGCTTCCTTCCACTTTTTGTCCGCCTCGGAATATCCGCGATTTACCACCCGCAAGCCGCCATTCTCCTGCAAGCTGTATTCCGCGGTGACGCGGGTCAGACCTCTTTCAAATGAATGGTCCAGTCGTGCGATTTCATACCATTTTCCCAAATATTTCGAGATGTCGAAGCCCGTTATCGGCGTGATACCATCGGGAATGGCAGCACACCCGGCAACGATCGGCAGGAACAGGTTCAGAATCAGCTTTTTCATATACATCCGGCTCGTTTTATCAGGTTGTCTAAGAAACCGTTGGTCCACTGAATCGGAGCGTCCGTCGGGGTGTCCGCGGGAGTATCAATCCAAATTTTTAAATCGTTCCTTGTACAAACGAATTAGGTTTTCCGTTTTACCGATCCCTTGGGTCTTTCCATGTTCGATCCATACCACCCGGTCGCACAGTTCTTCCACCTGATTCAGGTCATGGGAGACCAGAACAACGGTTCTGCCATTTCCGATCTTATGATAGAGTGCTTCGGAGGCTTTTTGTTGAAACCGCCAATCACCCACCCCCAGCACTTCATCGATCAACAGCACATCCGGGGCCAGTTCCATTCCGATGGAAAAACCCAGCCGGGATCTCATTCCCGAGGAATAGGTCTTGATGGGATGATCGATAAACGGCCCCAACTCACTGAATGCGATGATATCGTCCATCCGGTTCAGAATGTTTTTTTTGGTGATACCCAGGTAGAGTCCACCCAGCAAAATGTTTTCGCGGCCCGACAATTCCGGGTCAAATCCCACCTGAAGACTGAGAAGGGAAATGACCAAGTCGGGGCGACGGATGACTCTTCCGGAATCGGGCCGGAGAATGCCGCTCATCAGTTTGAGGATAGTTGTCTTCCCGGCGCCGTTTCGTCCGATGATTCCCAGGGTTTCCCCTTCCCGGACTTCAAAGCTGACGTCCTCCAAGGCATGGTAGGGTTTGAAGCGGAACAGTCCCTGTTTGATCCGGTAGGTACAGCGGACGTTCTCGAAGCGGATCACAGGAAAGTTGTGGCTCATATCACGATCTTCGGGTAGATGTGCCCCAGACGTCGGACCAGAGCCAAAGATAGCGCCAAAACGATGACAGCACCGAAAAAGGCGGCGGCAAGATAAGACCAATCCGGCCAGGATCCTTGGATAAGGATCAGGCGGTAGTTTCGAAGTAGGCCTGCGATAGGATTTAAATAGACGATGCCCCGGTGTACGGGGAGTACGGTTTTGTCAATATCGAAAAAAATTCCGGAAACAAAAAACATCAGCTGAAGACCGGCTGTGATGATAAATTTCAGATCCGGAAAAAACGGCACCATGGCGGCCAGGAAGATGGCCAGGCCGACAATGAACAGGAATTGGATGATTAATAGGATTGGCAGGCTGATCCAGGACAGGGAAACCGGCATGCCATAGAATATCAAAAAGACGACCAGCACGGCCAGAACGAAGATCTGTTTCACTAAGTCCTGGCAAACCGTGGCGATCGGGTAAAAGGCTTTGGGGAGATTCATCTGGGCGATCAGTTCCTTGGCATGCAGGATGCTCAGGGATCCGTTTTGCAGGCTCCGGTTGAACCAGGACCAGAATACGATTCCGACCAGAAGAAAAGCCACGTACTGTTCGGTCGACTGTTTCAGCAGAATGGCGAAAACCGTGTAATAGATGGCCATATCCAGGACGGGCTCGGCGAACCACCAGACAAAGTGGAGGTAATACAGCCGAATTTCGTTCGCCAGGCGTGCGCGGACCGTGTGAAACAGCAGGCTTGGAAGTTGGGTAATGGAAGATGTCATTGGGGTTGTGACCGATCAGTGAAACAAATATAAATTTCTTTAATTTACTCTCAAAAGCTGATTCTGTCAATCTTCCGATCTGTGTAAAGAAGGGCTCCGTTATCCTTTCGCGTGTATGCCCCCCCACCCTGACCCTCCCCCACCAGGGGGGAGGGGGAAAAATAATAGACCTGACCTTTCCCCCTTTATCCCTTCCGTTTCTTGAAAACATGGTTATCGTAAAAGAAATATGTCAACCCGGCGGTTGTTCGCCATGCCGGGACCCATTACGCACAAATGACCCAAAGAAAAGGCATACCGATCATGACCACATATTTCCGAAAAACGACGGTGCGATCCTTCCCGCTGATTGCGGCTTTATTATACCTTTTTTGGGTTTCGGCATTTCCGTTTCCGGCGACGGCCGCCTCCCCGCAAGCATGGCCTCATGAACACTCCGACCTGGCTCCGGATCCCGCGGTACGGTTCGGTCATCTTCCCAACGGTTTTCGGTATATTCTGATGGAAAACCAAACTCCCCGGAACCGGGTGAGCATGCATCTGATGGTTCAGGCCGGATCCCTCAACGAAACGGAATCGGAAAAAGGAATGGCCCATTTCCTGGAACATATGGCCTTCTGTGGATCCACTCATTTCCCCCCCGGGGAGATCGTCAAGTATTTCCAGAGCATCGGCATGGATTTCGGTCCGGATGCCAATGCCCGCACCGGTTTTGAGGAGACGGTCTACGATCTGAACCTGCCTTCCGGAGATCCCCAGAGCCTTCGGGACGCGTTGCGGGTGATGCACGATTTCGCGGCCGGTGCACTCCTTTTGCCGGAGGAAGTTGAACGGGAGCGGCAGGTGATCCTGGCGGAAAAGCGGACGCGGGATTCCTCCTCCTACCGGACCCTTCAAAAGACGCTGGCCTTTGAATTTCCGGAGGCCTTGGTGTCATCCCGGCTTCCGATCGGAGAAACCGACACCTTGGTCCGAATGACTGCCGAAGATCTGCGAAAGTTTTATCGGACCTGGTACCGTCCGGACAACACGATCCTGGTGATGGTGGGATCCTTTGACCTGAATGCAGCAGAATCCCTCATCGCCGGCCAATTCTCTCGGTGGACTGTCGAGGGGCCTGTTCCGGATCCGCCGGATCTCGGTTCCGTTAACCATCAGGGAGTCAAACCGTTTGCCCATTACGAGGCGGAGTCCGGAAAAACAACCGTCAGTATCGGCATCGTGGAGGGGATCGACCCGTTGCCGGATACCCGAGGACAGAGGGCCCGCCGTCTTCTCGAAAGCCTGGCGGATCGGATTGTACAAAATCGGCTGGATGCGTTGATGGGTAAGGACCAGACTCCGTTTACCTCCGCATTTATCGGATCCGGGACCTTTCTCAAAGAATTCCGGTATGCGGAAATTCAGGCAAACACACGGCCGGAGAACTGGGAGGCGGGCTTGTCTTTGATCGAACGGCAACTGCGGGGTGCCTTGGAAAACGGGTTCAGCGAATCCGAGGTGGACCGGGTTCGCAGGGAATATCAGGCTGTCCTGGACAACCTGGTTCGACAAGCCGGCACCCGGGACAGCACGGACATCGCTCGGACCATTCTGGCGAGAATCGGTGATGACCAGGTGTTTCAATCTCCGGAACAGGATCGGGAACTCCTGGCTCCCGTTCTGGACAACATGACCGCGCGGGATCTGCACGAGGCTCTGGTCCGCGTCTGGTCGCCGGAACATCGCCTGGTCCAGGTCACCGGGAATGCGGATTTGCGGGGGGATCCGGTGGTTTCTCCGGAGTCCCGGATTCTGGCGGCCTATGAAGGCAGCCGAAATTTCTCAGCCGTTGGCCTCCCGGATGAAACAAAAGTCTCTTTCCCGTATCTTCCGGTTCCGGTCGACACCGGCATCATCGCGATGCACGATGAAATTCCGGATCTGGGTATTTTGCGGATCTGGTTTGAAAATCAGGTGCGGCTGCATTTGAAGCCTACGGATTTCCGGCAAAACCAAGTGTTGGTCGAGGTGGCTTTCGGGCCGGGAAGTTCCGGTGAACCGGACGGCAAACCCGGGATCAGCCGATTGGCGGAGGACATCGTCAACGAAAGCGGGGTGGGAGGGCTGACCCGGGATGAGTTGGAACGAAGCCTGGCAGGGACTTCCACCCGGTTGGCGTTTTCCATCTCGCCGGATCGATTCTTTTTTCAAGGGGAAAGCACCCCGTCCGAACTGGAGTTGCTCTTTCAGCTCATCCACGCCCGGATGGCGGATCCGGCCTTCCGGGAAGAGGCCCACCGGTTTGCACTGGAACGGTACCGCCAGCAATACCGGCAGTATGTGCGCTCGGTCGACGGCATGGCACGGATTCATCTCTCCCGGTTCCTGGCTGGAGGAGATCTCCGTTTCGGGTTGCCCACCGATTCCGAGATGGCGTCATTGACCCTGGAGGATGTCACCACCTGGATCCTCCCGCAGTGGAAAGAGGCACCGTTGGAGATATCCCTGGTGGGGGATTTTGATGTCGATACTGTCCTGCGTCTGGCCTCCCGATACGTGGGTACTCTTTCGCCCCGCCGAACCGGGAAGCCGATCGAAACCCGGAAAGGTCCGGTATTTCCGGTTGGAGAAAGAAAAGATATACCGGTGGAAACCGCCATCGACAAAACCCTGGTTGTGACAGCTTTTGCCACGGAGGATTTCTGGAACATTCATCGGACGCGGCGGCTGTCGATACTGGGAGATTTGTTTTCAGAGAGGTTGCGGGAACGTGTCCGGGAAAAGCTGGGAGCGGCCTATTCACCGGCGGCCTTCAACCATCCCAGCCGTGCCTATTCCGGATATGGGGTATTCCAGGCCCTGGTGCACGTGAATCCGACGGATGCCGAAAAGATCGTCGGTGAGATCCGGGCTATCGCTTCGGGCCTGGCCCATTCGCATGCGGCGGCGGACGAGGTGAAACGCGTGATCGATCCGGCGCTTACCCGGATCCGGGATCTGGTTCGCACGAATGAATATTGGCTGAATTCCGTTTTGAGCGGATCCGCGCGTCATCCGGCACAATTGGAATGGAGCCGGACCATTCTTTCGGATTACGCCTCCATTACGCCGGCTGACCTTCACCGGCTGGCCCGGACCTATTTCCAACCCGGGAAAGAGGCCGTTCTGATCGTACATCCGGCGTCTTTTTCCGGACAACCCTGAATCCGGAGATTCGGATACAAACCGGCCCGGCCGATCGAATCGGCAGACGAAAAAAGGCACCGGTTCATCCCATCGGGCGATGCCGGTCCGTCCGATGGGGTGCAGGCTGGGATTTTTTGGTTCAGACGTCGAATGTCAGCTCATCGGGCCATTCCCGGAAGTGGCCGTCGGATGCGTCCTTTTTGCAGCAGTCGATGACGCAGCGGTTTTCCCGGAAATGCAGATCCCGTCCCGGATCGGTGTTGTTGAACAACTTCCAGAGAGCCAGAGAGTCGTCGAACAGGTCGATGTCCCGGTTGTACAGCAAAAACAGATCGATGCCCACCCATTCCTCGCAATCCAGAATGGTTTGGGCATAGGATTTCCCGGAGCGGTCCCCGGGTTTGTCGACGGTCAACAAAAGGACGGTCCGCCCTTCCCCGGTGCGGGAATCCGGGCTTTGGATCATCCGCCAGGCCGCCACACCGTTTTGTTTTCGCTGGATTTCGGGCATCTTTCCGGCATCCGGGACCGGTTTTCCGTGTGCCGGCGTCTCCCGGGGGATTTCACCGGCTATGCGGCGTGTCAGGTCCAGGCCGATTTTGTGCCCGAAATTGGGAGTGGGCGAGGAATGGTCCAGGACATCCAGAATACCCCGGGTGATGGTGATATCGGAAGATAAATCCAGTTGGTTCAACAGCTGCCGGAGAACCTGACCGGGATCCTTCGGATCCACATCCGCGTCAACTACCACTATCGCCTTGCAGAAACTCATCTGCCCCTGTCCCCAGAGTCCGCTCATGATTTTGTGCGCGTGCAGGGGGTAGGCCTTCCGGATCGCCACCACCACGATATTGTGAAACACCCCTTCCCAGGGAAGCCAGTAATCCGTGATCTCCGGAAAAACGGTCTGCAACAGCGGTAAAAACAGTCTTTCCGTCGCTTTGGCCAGGTAACAGTCCTCCATCGGAGGACGCCCCACCAGGGTGGCGGAGTAGACCGGATTTTTCCGGTGGGTGACTGCCGTAACATGAAACACCGGGTAATCGTCCGGCAGGGAATAGTAACCGGTATGGTCGCCGAAGGGCCCCTCCCACCTCCGTTCTTCCGGATCGACGTAGCCTTCGAGGATGAATTCGGCCTCGGCCGGCACCTCCAGGTCGATAGTCAAACATCGGGTCAGAGTCACCGGCCGGTTCCGGATGAACCCCGCGAGCATCAGCTCATCGGCGTGCCGGGGCATCGGTGCCGTGGCAGCGAAGATGGTCGCCGGATCCGCGCCGATGGCGACCGCCACGGGCATGCGTTTTCCAGCCTCCCGGTATTCCCGAAAATTACTGGATCCGTCTTTGTGGATGTGCCAGTGCATGCCTGTGGTGCGGGAATCATATATCTGCATGCGGTACATGCCTACGTTCCGGATGCCGTTGACCAGGCTTCGGGTGAACACCAGGGGAAGGGTGATAAAGGGACCGGCGTCTTTCGGCCAGCAGTGCAGCACCGGCAGGCGGGTGATATCCACATCGTCGCCGGTTATCACCACTTCCTGGCAGGGCGGGATCTTGCCTCGGTATTTCCGGGGGAAGATCCGGGCCGCCTGGAGGGCCATGGGAAGAAGACCCAGCATGTCCTGGATGCTTCGGGGCGGCCTCAGGGTGATCATTTTTCGGATACGGTCTCCCAATTCATCCAGATGGCGGACTCCCAATGCCAGGCAGATCCGGCGGGTGCTGCCAAAAAGGTTGGTGGCCACGGGGAACTCATATCCGGTCACCCGTTCGAAAAACAGGGCTTTCCCTCCCCCGGGGCTCTTGGATTCCCGGTCGGTGTACCGGCTGATTTCCAGGTAGCGGGACACGGGCTCCGAAATCACCCGGAGTTCTCCGGCATTTCGCAAGGTCTGGATAAATTCTCCCAGGTTCCGGTACGTGGTGGCTTCAGACGTCATGGGTCCCCCATTCTCCCAGCAGGGTATGTGGCAGGTGGAACTGGTCCAGAATCCGGGCGACCACGAAATCCACCAGGTCATCGACGGATGCGGGATGATGGTAAAAGCCGGGTGACGGCGGCAGGATCACGGCACCGGCCTCGGACAGGCGCAGGAGGTTTTTCAGATGGATCGTGCTGAGTGGTGTTTCCCGGGGGACCAGAACCAGAGGCCTCCGTTCTTTCAGGCAAATGTCGGCCGCCCGGTGGATCAAATTGTCTGCCAGACCCGATGCGATCGCTGCCGCGGTTTTCATGGAGCAGGGAACCACAGCCATGCCGTCATGGTGGAAGGAACCGCTGGCCGGCGGGGCAAAAAAGGTATCGAAAGGATGTTGGACGAGGCGACTTCCCGGATGGGGGAGAAAGGTGGCATCGGATTCGAGGATGGCGGGAAGATCGCCTTCGTTACCCAGTTCGTGCGCCAGAACCTGGCGCCCCATCTCGGAGACGATGACATGGACAGCCAGGGGATGCCGGACCAACTCCCGAATCAGGCGGACGCCGTACAGGGAGCCGGATGCGCCGGTAAGAGCTACCAGCAGTCGATGGGTGGGTCGGGTGGTCATAACATCCTTGCAATCTCGCTGCCCAGAATTCCCGCGAACAGGAGAATACTGACAGCGCTGTTGACGTGAAAAAAGGCGACATGGATCCGGCTCAGGTCGTCGGGTTGAACCAGACGGTGTTCCACCACCAGAAGAACGCCGATGATCAGCACGGACAGAAGGTAGAGCGGCCCCATGTCAAAAACCGGGTGCATGGCGAAGAGACAACCGAAGGTCACCAGGTGGAAAAGGGAGGCGACATGAAACGCCGGTTTGGCCCCCCATCGGGCCGGAATGGAGAACAGGCCGGTTTTCCGATCAAAATCCAGATCCTGGCAGGCATACAGAATATCGAAACCGGCGATATAGGTCAACAGGGCAGTGCACAAAAGCAGGATAGGCCATTCGATGGTTCCGCTGACCGCCACCCAGACACCCAGTGGGGCCAGGCTGATGCTGAATCCCAGGTACACGTGGGACAGGGACGTGAACCGCTTGGTGTAGGAATAGGACAGCAAAATCGCCAACACCGGAATGGAAAAGATCAGACATAGTCGGCTGAGCATTCCGGCCGAGAGAACGAACACGGCGGAGGACAGGCAGACGAAGGTAACGGCGGCCCGGGGACTCAGGCGGCCGGAAGGAATTTCCCGGTTGGCGGTCCGCGGGTTGTGGGCGTCGAAGCGGGCGTCCACGATCCGGTTGAATCCCATGGCCGCGGATCGGGCCGAAACCATGGCGGTCAGTATCCAGAAAATCTGGGTCGGTGTGATCGGGTGGTACCGGTGGGCTAGCACCATGGCCGAAAGTGCGAAGGGGAGGGCAAAGACCGTGTGACTGAACTGGATCATCCGCCCGTAGGCTGCGATTCGTTCCCGAACCGGATGGGAGGAGCCGTCCGGCCGCCTGCCTCGGGTTTGGACGAATTTCCACGAACAGAAAGTTCGTTCCAGGGAATTGATGGCCTCGTACAGCAGGATGCCCAAAAGGCTCATGCCGATGATGCCGACAAACATCCGGCTGCCGTCGAAACGGCCCCAGGAATCCATGATGAAATACCCCAAGCCGCTTTCCGTGGCGAAGGATTCGACCAGAAACAGCACCGCAATCGCGGTTCCTGCGCCGATTCTCAGAGCGGTGAATCCGTGGGGAAGTGCTGCGGGAATCAGGACGTGAAAGATCGTATCTGCAGGGCTGCCTCCCAGCGAGCGGAATGAATCCAGGTACCGGGGGTTGATCTGGTGCACACTGTCGCGGGCGGCTACCAGGATCTGATAACCGATGATCAGGGCGATGAGAAAGATCCGCCCGAAATCCCCCAGCCCGAATATCACCAGAAAAACGGGCAGCAACACGATCTTGGGGATGGGGTAGGTAAGAAAGATCATGGGAGACAGCACCCGATCCAGCACCCGGTAATATCCGATCAGGATACCGGCCGGAAATCCGATCAGCCAGGCGGCCGCCATGGCGCAAATCACCCGGATGGCGCTCTGAAGAAAGTGTCCCCAGAACGAACCGGTTTTTACCGCCCGCCCGAATTCGGAAAAAGCGGTTTCGGGGGGCGGCAGCATATCCAGTGAAATCCAGGAAGCCAATATCTTCCATAAGATCAGCAGTGCCACCACGGAAAGGGTGTAGCGGACAGCGGTATTCATCGGAGGGATTCCAGCGCGGTTCGGACCTGTTTCTGACATTCGAAAAACCCGGGTTTCATCCGGAAGGCCGGAGATCCGAATC
>CAZTKB010000079.1:0-12663 GCA_964614125.1 uncultured Desulfobacterales bacterium
GAGGGAGGGGGAAAATTATTGGCCCTGGCCCCCAGGGGGGAGGGAATAGAATTGAGATCCTGAGCCATTTCCCACCAGGGTGGAGGGGATAAATGATAGCCCCGGGACGGCGGGCCAATCACCCGTTTGCCAATCCGGAAAGCGAGATCGGGGAATCTGTTCCCCCCCCGGGACAGCGGTCTGTTGGCACACCGTTTCCTACCTTACTGACGGCCGGAAGGTCCCTTTTACCTTCTGCCGGCCGCCGCCACCTTTTCCCGGCAATATTTCAGGCGCGCCTCCCTTACCGCCTGGTTCGCCGGACAAAACCGCAACGCATGAGTCGTGCAGGCACTGACGCACGCCGGCAGCAACCCCGCCTCCACCCGGTCGACACAACTGTCGCATTTCATCATCTTTCCGGTTAACTCGTTCACCACCGGAACCCGCCAGGGACAGGCCGTCACACACGCCCGGCACCCCACGCACCGATCGGCTGCAACCATCACCAGGCCATCCGAATCCCGCCGGCAGATCGCCCCGGTCGGGCAAACCGCCATGCACCAGGGTTTTTCACAGTGAAAACACGGGCGAAAGGCGGAAATCGTCTTTCCCGTCATCTGTTCCGGCAATTCATCCGGGCCCACGGTAATCAGAATTCCGGGCCGGATTTCCGGAGGGGCTCCCTGAATGACCTGACAGTGCAGTTCGCACGCCCGGCAACTGATACATCGTTTCGCATCGTGCCGGATGGTATATCGGCTCATACGCTCTCCCGCATTCTGTGGGTCATTCCAACCGGGAAACAGTTACCACCTGTTCCTGGAGGGCCGGCCCGCCTCCTTCCGGATCTCTGAGATCCAATCCGCCCGGCATCAGCCGGTTGGCCGCCAATCCCCGGCCCGCGGCTCGGGACTCCACCGGAATGGTCCGTCCGAATCCCGGAACCAGAAACACCGCTTCCGGGTGGATGAATTCCGTCAGACGTGCCCGGATGGGACCGGAAAAATTCCCGGCTGATACCAGCACCCGTTCTCCATTGGCGATTCCGATGGAAGCGGCCGCCTCCCGGTTGATCCACAAAACATTTTCCGGCATCTGCGGATGCAACAGCGGGTTGTTACCCGTCGCACCGCCATGGTGCACCCCGCATCCCCCGATGGTCAGGCGAAACGATCCCGCAGCCAAGCGGGGGCGGGAAACAGTGCCTGTTTGGCCGCCGGTTTGTATAAACAGGGCACCGGCTTCGATTTTTCCCGACCGGGTCGGAAAGCGGAAATCCGGAGCCAGTCCGGCCGGAGGTCTTTCCCGCCCGAATTCCACGACGCCGGATATATCAAAATCCGAAATCCGGACACCGGTTCCTTCCAACTGATACGACCTTATCTCATCGATTCCGTCAAACGAAAGCCCTTCCATCCCCAACCTTCCGGCAAGCCCCAGAGATATCTCCCAGTCGGATCGGGTATCGAACCGGGGATCCACACACCGGTTCCGAACCAGCAATCTCGGAACCACGCCATCCACCTGCCCGACTATGCTCTCTCTCTCCAGGTACGGCGACAGGGGAAGAATCAGATCCGAATACCAGGCAGCCTGGGACCAGGAATCCGTAATGGAGCACCAAAAATCGAGCCGGTCCATCCAGCCCGACAGGGTGTCCGGATCCGGAAGTTCGGAAAGCGGATCTGTCTGGAATGTCACGCAGGCTCGAACCGGGTATGGTTTTCCGGTGGAAACAGCCCGGAAGGCCTCCACCACCAGGCCAGGCCCTCCCGTTTGCGCGGCCGGATCCCCAGCCGCCAAGTCCACCCGAAGGTCCGCAACGGGCGGAACCCGTTCGGTCAGGGACTTCAGCCCCTTTCCCCCGACATCCTCCGGTCGCCGCACCGGGACAATTCCTCCGGCGGCTCCGACAGCGCCCAACAGGGCATGAATCAGGTAGATACTGCCGTGCAGACGCCAGGAATCCCGATACCGGGCAGAGTTGCATCCCGGATGCCAGACCACGTGGGGGGCCGCCGCAGCCAGGTCTCGGGCCAAGGAACGGATACTCTCCGCGGGTATGCCGGTTTCCTTCTCGGCTGATTCCGGTGTGCAATGTTCGACAAGGTTCCAGAGCCCCTCCTTGTCGTGAACCCAGACATCGGAAAACGACCGGTCCACCCGTTTTTCCTTCAGCAGAACGTGAATAACCGCCAAATTCAGTGCCAGATCCGTTCCGGGCCGGATTCGAAAAAACCGATCCGCTTTCCCGGAGGTAACGGTGGACCGGACATCGATCACCGTCAGCCGGCAACCGGCCTCCAGGCTGTCCAGAAGTTCGTTGGCCTGGGCGATATCCACCGATTCGAACAAATTTCTTGCCTGAAGTACCACATGCCGGGAACGTTTCAGATCCACGGCCAGGCGGTCATCGGGAAAACCGAACACCGAGAGTGCGGCATGACACCGGTTGACCCCGTAAATCGAATCCGAAGTGAAATAGTTGGGAGATCCGAATCCCCGGACCAGCGCCCGGCGTAAGCCGTCGAACGGACCGCCTGAATCCATCCACAGCAAACTGTTGACGCCATTTTTCGACCGGATGGCATCCAGACGCCCCGAGGCGGTCTCCAGCGCCTCTTCCCAGGAAAGCCGCCGCCATTTTCCTTCCCCTCGGGCACCCACACGCAGCATGGGAAACTGGGGCCGTTCGGAATCCCGGACAAACGGAATCCCGGCCGCACCCCGGGTGCACAGTGCTCTCCGGATCCCCGGGATCCGACGGTTTCCGTAGACAAAACGGCATCGGCCGTTTTCCACTTCCACCTCAATCGGACAGCGGACCGGGCACATGCCGCAGACGCTGAAAACGGTCTGAATGGTCATGGTGTTTCCTTTCTCCCCCAGGTTTCCCAGAATGCGGCGATACGGGGTGTTCTCATGGCAGCAGCATCCGCCCGGCAACCTCGGCCCAATGATACACCGGAGACGGGATCATTCCCAACAGCAGAAGCAGGCAGGACAACACCCCGCCCCACACGATTCCGTCAGCGGTCCGGGGAACCGCGGGCGCCGCATCCTCCGCCTCGCGCGTATACGCATGTCGAATGAAATTGAGATAATAGTAAATGGATACGGCTGTATTGAGAACCGCCGTAACTACCAGCCAATTGAAGCCATGGCCCCAAGCGGCGCTGAACAGAAACAGTTTCCCCATGAACCCGGCGGTCGGCGGCAGGCCGACCAGGGAAAGAGCCGCCACCGCCAGCACGAAGGCCAGAATCGGTTCCCGGCTGTACAGTCCGTTCAAATCCGCCAGCTTCAGGTTCCGGCCATCGGTAGACACCCGGCACACCACCCAGAAGCAGGTCAGGTTCATCAGCACATAAATCAGGCTGTAAAACCCAGCGGCCGCCAGCCCCGCGGCTGTTCCGGCGACCAGGCCGACCATGACGGTACCGGCATGGGCCACACTGGAATATCCGAGCATCCGCTTGACATCCTGCTGGGTCAACGCAGCCAGGTTTCCAAAGGTCATGGAAAGGGCGCCCAGCACCGCCAGTACCGTCGCAATCTGGATATCCGGTTTCCATACCGCAGCCAGCCGGATCAACACCACAACCGCCCCCAGCTTGGGAAGCGTGGCTACATAGGCCGCCGTCTCGTTGCTGGTGCCGTCATAGACATCCGGCGCCCAGAAATGAAACGGAAACAGGGCCAGTTTGTAAAAAAAACCCGCCATAAACAACGTCAAGCCGATCGCTGCCAGAGGAGATGTCGACACCTCCCACGACGTGGCACCCAGTACCGCCAGGTATCCGGAATGTTTTTCCATCAATACATACGAAAGGCCAAACAGGGACAAAGCGGTCGCGGCAGCTCCGAACAGGATATATTTGATACCGGCCTCCGAAGCCCTGGGATCGTCTCCACGCAAAGGAATCAGCGCATACAGGCTGTAGGAGGAAAGCTCCAGCGCCAGAAAGATGGTGATCATTTCCACTGCGCTGGCCAAACCCATGAGGCCCAGGGTACTCAGGGACAACAGCAGGAAATAATCGGTCTGTTTTTCCCGCGGAAGTGTCGGCTGGTGGGATGCATTCCAGACAACTACGGCAAATCCGAGGGCCACGGCAAATTTGAAAAACTGGGAAAGACCGTCCACCAGATAGGCTTCCCACAGAAGAATCCCACGAGATTCCAGACAAAATCCGGCGATCACCAGATTGATCAACGCGGCCAAAGACAGCCATCCGGCAGGATTGGTCAGGCGGTTTTGATCCTCTTTTTCTGCATCCGACGTCCAGACGCTCTGCACAAACAAGGCCAAAATCACCGCGATCTGAAACAATTCCGGCAGGAACAGGGTGATGTCGACAGTCACGGAGAATCTCCTTTACCGCTGTTGGATGCGGCCGGATACCTCGGATGACCCGGCAGCCGAAACAATTTTATGGGTATTGCAAGGCGTGGGAACGAACCGGTCCCCCGTCTGCCAGACTGGTTTTTTCCAAGCTTTTGCTCAGTTCCGCTACCTGTGTATGGGTGATCCGGGTGGAAAACTCCTTAAGAACACGGGTCAGTGTGGGATTCATTGCCCGCAGGGTCAGTCCGGGAGCCAGTCCAATATACAGAACCAACACGGCCAGGGGGAGAAAATAACCCCACTCCCGAAAATTCAGATCCGGCCAGTGTTTGGCCTGGGTGGGTTCCCCCCAGGCCAGGTTTCGTCCCAACCGAAGCATGTAGGCAGCTCCCAAAAGAACGCCGGGTATCACCGCCGCCCCCACCCAGGGGTTTGCCGAAAATACACCGATCAACACGAGCAGTTCCCCGACAAAACTGTTGGTTCCGGGAAAGCCCAGCGAAGACAAGGCAAAAAGGCCGAAGAATCCCATGTAGGCGGGCAGATATTTTCCGAGTCCCAGATTATCCGCGATCCGGCGGCTGTGACTGCGTTCATAGATGCAGCCTACCAGCATAAACAGCCCCCCGGTCGTTATTCCATGGTTCAACATGACCATCAACGCGCCCTCAAGCCCCCGGAGCGAAAACAGAAAAATTCCCAACGTCACAAAACCCATGTGGGCCACCGAGGAATAGGCGATCAGCTTCTTCATATCCTCCTGCCCCAGCGCCACCAACCCGCCGTAGAGGATGGACGCGACAGACACCGCGATCATCATGGGAGCAAAAAACTGGCTGGCATCCGGGGTCAGGGGAAGGCAGAACCGCAGAAATCCGTACGCACCCATTTTCAACAGGACGGATGCCAGCAACACGCTGCCGGCTGTCGGGGCTTCCACATGGGCTGCCGGCAGCCAGGTGTGGAAAGGAAACATGGGAACCTTGACCGCAAAGGCCACGGTCATGGCCAGAAACGTCCAGCACTGGAAGGAAAACGAAAAACGCTGTCGGGTCAACTCCGGAATGGAAAAAGTTCCACCCTCCAGATAGAAAGCAACGATCGCGATCAGCAACAAGGTGCTGCCGGCCAGGGTATACAGGAAAAACTTCAGGGAGGCGTACCGTCGATCCGGACCTCCCCAAACCGCGATCAACAGAAACATGGGAACCAGCATGGCTTCCCAGAAAATATAGAAAAGCACCAAATCCAGTGCGGTGAACACCCCCACACACGCCGCGGTCATCAACAGGAGGCTGATATGGAATTCTTTGACACGATACCCGATGTAGGTCCAGGAACACAACACACACAGAGGCAGGAGGAGCACCGTCAACAAAACCATCAGCAGACTGATTCCGTCCATGCCCAGGTGATAGGTAAGCCCCCACTGCGGAACCCATGCGGCCGTATCCTGAAACTGGTATCCCGGCTCAAGGGGATGGAATCCAAACAAGGGTAGCGCCGCCAACATTTCCGCAAGTCCGGCGGCCAGGGAAAACCACCGCACATGACTGTCTTCCCGCAGAAACGGAATGACCAGACAGGCGGCAACCGGCAGAAACACGAGTGTTGTCAGAACCGGCCAATCAGTCATGAAGACGGAGCCCCCCTTTCATGAAAATAACCAGATAATTCCGATGAGGGCCAGTCCGACCACGATCATGGCAGCCAGGTAATCCTGCAACCGGCCGGTTTGGACTCCTGTGGCGCTCTGACCGGCACGGCGCATTCCCATGGCCGTTCCATCGACCACACCGTCGATGATTCGTTTGTCAAACCAGGAACTGCCGGAAGCGAACGTGAGCAGGCCGGCCAGCCCAATCCGCGAATACACCTCGCTCCACAGGGCGTCTGTCCGATCGATGATCGACCGGCCGAACGCCAGAATCGTCCGGCCGATCCACCGGTACACCCAGTCGAAATCCAGGTTGATTTTGGCCTCCGGTGCCAGTTTGCGCCGCAGCAGGTAAAACCCCAGGCCGGTGAAACCCAACAGCAGCAGAGACTGAAGAACATGCCAGGAGGTGTAGGGGGTGTAGGCGACCGGATGAGGCAGCAGGCGGTACAGGAAATCCGGAACCACGCCGATTCCGAAGCAGAGCAGCCCGGCAATGGCCATGGCCGCGTACATGTTGGGAGGAACGGGCTTCAGGGAGATGCCGCAATCCGGCCGGGAAAACCAGGCGAAATACGGCAGTTTGATCCCGACGGATAAAAACGTGCCCACGGCAGCCAATTCCATTCCCATCGCCAGCCAGGTGTGGTGTGCTTCGGCCGCACCCGTGATCGTCATCGTCTTGCTGATAAAGCCGGAAAACAACGGAAACCCGGAGATGCTGACCGCCGCCACCATATACCAGGCAAACGCCCACGGCAGGCGGCGGTAGAGACCGCCCAAATCCGTCAGGCGCGCGGTTCCCGCGGCGTGGAGCAAGGTTCCGGCTCCCATGAACAAAAGCCCCTTGTACAAAATGTGGGCATACGCATGGGCGCAGGCACCGTTCAGGGTCATGGCCGTGCCCACCCCGACTCCGGCAACCATGTATCCGACCTGGGACACGATATGGTAGGCCAAAATCCGGCGGGCGTTGTTTTCGATAGTGGCATATACCACGCCATAGATGGTCATCAGGGTTCCCATGATTGCCAGGATTTCGAAGCCGGCAAACCCCCGCAACAAGACATACACCGCCGTTTTGGTCGTGAAGGCGCTCAGAAACACAGCACCGGTGACCGTGGCCTCGGGATAGGCGTCCGGCAGCCAGGCGTGGAGGGGAATGACTGCGGCATTGACGCAGAAGCCCAGCAGAATCAGGATATCCCAGAATCGGGGATCCGCCGGGTCGGCGGCGTCAAAGGCAAAGGTTCCGGTGGCCTGATAGCGAAGCAGCATGCCCGCCAACAGAAAGAGTCCTCCGAGAACATGAAACAGGAAATACCGGTAACCCGCACGGGTCGAGGCCGGAAGGCGGCGAAGCCAGATCAGGAAGGTGGACGCCACGCTCATGATTTCCCAGAAAAGAAACAGGGTGAGATAGTCCCGGGCAAAAACACAGCCGAATGCGCCGGCGACATACATGCAGGCAGCGATATGTTGATAACGGTCCTCCACATGCCAGGCGTACACAAACCCGATGAAAGCCTGAATGGCAAAAACATGGGCAAACACGCGGGACAGGGCATCCACCCGCCACAAACCCAGGGTCTGGTTCAACCAGAACAAGCGGCCATAATCCCCGTCCTGGAGGGACAACACGCATCCGATGGCCAGAATGGCGGCAACCGGAGGAAACCATCGTCCGATCCGCCCCGGCACCATCCATACCAGCAAGGCGCAGGCGGCGAACAACCCGGATGGATGCGGAAACAGGGTCACGGTTTCACCTCGTAATAATCTTCTTTCCGGGCCAGAAAGGTATGGGCAAGCCCCTTGGCCCCCCGACCCAACAAAATCGCTCCGGCCGTTCCAAATACCGCCCAGAATCCGGGGATACGATCCAAACCGAAATGGGGGTGCTCGGGTCGGATCCAGAGATTCAGTACCGCCAGAAGCCCCAGGCAAACAAACAACGCCATCCGAAGGCGGTCTGCGAACCCAGATGGGGTCTCCACCGGTTTTGGGACAGGATCGATATCGGTCGGTGTTCGGGTCATTTCGTTCATCCCCTTTCTACAATCCTTTCAGGGCGCGTACGAATTGAAGGAACAGATCCGGAGCCACCCCCAGGAGCACACTGGCCAATGCGGTGAAACATAGTGGAATCACCATGAACCAGGGGGCCTCCCGGATTCCATCCAAATCGATGCCGGGTGCGGGCGCCTCGAAAAACGCCTTGTACACAACCGGCGTGAAATAGGCCGCATTCAAGATGGTACTGGTCAATAACGCCGCCAGCAGAAAGATATGCCCGCCGGAAACCGCTCCGTTAACCAGAAACCATTTACTGACAAATCCGCAGACCGGAGGAACCCCGATCATGGAAAGGGAGGCCACGGCAAACGCTCCGAAGGTCCACGGCATTCGTCGGCCCATTCCGGACATCATGCTGATTTTTTTCTGGTGAGTCGCCACATAAATGGCTCCGGCCGTAAAGAAGAGCGTGATTTTGCTGAAAGCATGGTTGGCGATATGCAGCACGCCGCCGGTCACCGCGGCCGGAGTCAGCATGGAGACGCCCAACACCACATACGAAAGCTGGCTGACCGTGGAATAGGCCAGCCGCGCCTTCAGATCATCCTTGGTCAGGGCGATCAGAGATGCCAGCACGATCGTCGCTGCCGCGAACACGGCGGTGATATCCCCCAGACCCAAGGCTGCCATCCGTTCCAGGCCGAACCCGGACAAGAGCACCCGGCAAATCGAAAACACGCCGGCTTTGACCACGGCCACCGCATGCAGAAGCGCGGAAACCGGGGTGGGGGCCACCATGGCGGAAGGCAGCCAGTTGTGAAACGGCATGATGGCCGCTTTGGCCAGCCCGGCCGCATATAGAACATAGGTAACCCGTACCAGTGTCGGATCGGCATCAGCCGGAAAAATCCCGGTGAGAATCTCTCCCAGCCGAAAGTCGAGTGTACCGCACAGAACATAGGTCAACACCATGGCCGGGAGCAGAAACAGCTTGGAGGTCCCCATCAGATACACCAGATATTTCCGGGCCCCGTGGTAGGCCTCTTGGTCCTGGTGATGGGCAACCAGAGGATAGGTGAACACCGTGATGATTTCATAAAAGAGGTACAGGGTAAAGATATTGGCGGACAGGGCGACACCCACGGCCCCGAAAATCGCCACGGCAAAGCAGAAATAATACCGGGTCTGGGCATGCTCTTTCAGGGAGCGCATGTAGCCGATGTTGTAGGCCGTGGCGAGAATCCAGAGAAACGACGCGATCAGAGCGAAAACCAGTCCCAGCCCGTCTGCGCCGAACCGCACCTCGACCCCGGGCAGAATCACAAACAGGGAAAAAACCGGGACCCCCCCGTCCAGGACCATCGGAACAATGGTCAGAAGGCTCAGGAAGGTTAACAAACCTGCAGCGAAAGAGACTCCTTCCCGCGCATTGATATTTTTCCGCAGCAGCCATATCGCCAGGGGCGAGGCACCGGTAAAGAGAAGCGGCCAGATCAGCAAACCGGTTTCCACCATCATCTTCTACCCCCGTAGCATGGTCAGGCGATCGGTTTCCGAAGTTCCGGAGCGTCTGGCGATCACCAGGACGATGGCCAGAACCAGGGTGGCTTCGGCGGCCGCCAGCCCCATCACCAGAAGAGCGCCCAGTTGACCCAATTCATCAGCGGCCGGTGTCAGCCGGGAGGACGCCACCAGCGCGAGTCCGGCCCCGTTCAGCATCAGTTCCACCGAGATCAGCATGCCGATAAGGGTCTTCCGCTGAATCAGGCCGAAAATTCCGATCCCCAGAAGCGCCAGGGCGGCCAGATGAAACAACGCCAAAGGGCTCATCCGCTTTTTCTCCTCTCAAATCCCACGAGAACCGCGCCGATCATGGCGCTGAACAGGACCACGGAAATCAGCTCGAAAGCCAGGGCGTACGGCCCGACCAGATATTGTCCCAGCCGTTCCAGGGGAACCTCGGGTTTCAGCGCCGTCTCGGGCAGGGTTCCGGCAAAGATTCCAATGGCGGGAATTCCTGCGGCCAGAAGCCCGGCCATGACAGCAGCAGGAATTCGGTACCGAGGGCGGAGGCGGATTCCTTCGGATCCTGCCTCGCCGTCCGGATCCCGAGTCAACCATATCGCGAAGAAGATCAGAACGCTGACCGCCCCCACATAGATCAGAATCTGCATCAGGGCCAGAAACGGCGCCGCCATTAACAGATACATGCCGGCCACCCCGAACAGGGTCAGAATCAACCCCACCAGGGACCGGACCAAACTCCTGCAGCGGACCGCGGCAATACCTCCGGCCAGGATCATCATCAGGTACAATAGATATGCCAACCGTGCCATATTTTCCATGGTGGACGGAATTCCCTCCATCATCAGGACATCGGCCGATCCGCTGTCCTATCCTGAATAAAACCGCTTCAGAAGATCCAAATGAAAATCGGATCTCCCGGTGCCTGTCAGATAGACGTTCCGAGAAAACCGGATCGCCTCCGTGGGGCAATTCTGGACACACAGTCCGCAGAGGCTGCACAGGCTGTAATCCAAACGAAATCCGTCCAGAAACCGTTCGATCCGATCGGGCGGAGAAACAGCGTGAACAGAACCCGGAATCCGGATCTCCGGGGACAGGAAAAGCCCCTCTTGGGTGGAATCACTTTCCAATTGGGCCACATGCATATCAATGTCGATGCACCCCGAAGGGCAGATATCCCGGCACCGCATGCACAGGATGCATTTGGGTCTGCCCGGTTCTTTTTCGTTCGGGGAAAGTTCGATATGGCCCCGGTATGTATGGAGATTATCGACGGTCTGTCGTGGATAATGAACAGTGATCCGTGGCTTGCACAGCTCGACTCCCGTGATGCCAAGTCCCACGGCTAGGCTCCACAGCCCTTTGAGAGCATTCGTGATCCGCTTCATGATCACCCCGCCACCGTCAGGATCAGGGCCGTAACCACCAGGTTGCCAAGCCCCAATGGAATCAGCCATTTCCAACAGACATTCAGCAACTGGTCGAACCGAACCCGGGGAAATGTCCACCGAAACCACACCATGACAAACAACAATCCGGACATCTTGGCCATAAACCACCAGGGACCGGGAAGAAACGGCCCGCTCCAGCCACCCAGAAACAGAGAGACGGCCACGGCACAGACCACAGCCATATAGGAATATTCCGCCAGGAAAAACAGGCCGAAGCCCATGCCCGAATATTCCGTGTGAAATCCGGCGGTCAGCTCGCTTTCCGCCTCGGGAAGATCGAACGGCGCCCGGTTTGTTTCCGCGATCCCGGACACAAAAAAAATGAAAAACGCGAGTGGCTGGGTAAACACATTCCAGGACAGAATGCCGCCGGACTGTTCATACGCGACGGTTGACAGATTCAGAGATCCGGTCTGAAAAGCGACGGCCAATACCGCCAGCAGCAGCGGAATTTCATAGGCAACGGACTGGGAGACCGCCCGGGCGGATCCCAACAGGCTGTATTTGTTATTGGATCCCCATCCTGCCAGGCAGAGCGCCAGGGTGTTCAACCCGGAAAAGGTCAGCACCAGCACCACCCCCAGGTTCAGTTCCATTCCGGTCAGCACCGGGCTGAAGGGAATCGGCAGAAAACAGACGACCGCGGACGCCAAGGATAACAAGGGCGCTACCCAGAACAGGAGTCGGTCCGCGCCCATTGGGGTTACCAGCTGTTTGCCCACCAGCTTGCCGCCGTCGGCTGCGGACTGGAGAATGCCATGCGGACCGACTTCAAAAGGCCCCGGCCGCCTCTGGATAAAGCCCGCCACTTTCCGCTCCACTACGACCATAACCAAACCCAGAGCTCCCACAAAGGCCATTGTCAAGACAACGGCTGCAATCAGCCGTCCGAATGGATGCGTCAATATGGCAATCACCGATTCCGTCATCGATCGATCTCCGGTATAACCAGATCCAGGCTTCCCAGGATGGACAGGGCATCGGCCAAGAGCGTCCCTTGAGCCAGTTCCGCGAACACGTGCAGATTCGAAAAACCGGGTGCCCGAAGCTTGATCCGGTAGGGGTGGGGGCTGCCGTCACTGATGGCATAGATGCCGATTTTTCCTCGGGCACCCTCCACGGCAACATACACCTCGCCCCGGGGCGGAATGATTCGATCCGGAAGATCCGGGGCAAGCACCGGCCCCTCCGGTAGGCCGTTCAGTGCCTGTTCGACAATCCGCAGGCTTTGTTCCATTTCCGCCATACGGACATCGTATCGATCCATCGCATCCCCGGTCTTGCCCGTCGGAATATCGAAATCAAACCGGTCATACACCGAATACGGTTCGGCCCGCCGCACATCATAGGCCACCCCGGAACCCCGGAGCACCGGACCGGTCGCTCCGTAGTGCCGTGCGGTCTCGACCGGAAGCGCTCCGATATCCACGCATCGACCGCGAAGAATCATGTTTTCCGTGACCAACGCCCGGTACATGGGCATCCGTTTTCGAAAATCGGAAATGAAATCCCGGGTCATCCGGACAAAATCCGAATCGATGTCCGCGGATACCCCGCCGAACCGGTAGTAGCAATAGGTAAGCCGGGAACCGGTCACGATCTGCAGAATATCCATCAGCCGTTCCCAATCCCCGAAGGCATAGACAATGGGGGCGAAGGCGCCCAAATCCAGGAGATCGGCT
>CAZTKB010000080.1:0-12473 GCA_964614125.1 uncultured Desulfobacterales bacterium
TGTCATCTATCGATTTTTGACTGGTAGGAGAAACCCGCAACCCGGCTTTGCAGGAAGGAGGGGCAAAGCGCTGCTCTGAAAGAAAGGGGCTTTTCGAAGCGTTTTTCGAAACAATGTTCTTAAGGATCCCCTTGCGGGACAGGGTCGAAACATCCTGGAGGGATGCCGCCTGTATCCAGTGTCATGGTGCTAAATACTCTACAATTATTTTTTATGAAAGTCAATGCTCCGGAGGTTTTTCGAGGCAAAACGGATAATTTTGAACAAAATCAGGTGGATTCTGTTACTTCCAACGAGAAAAGTAGCCAATCCGGCCGTCAAATTTGATTCTTTTTTCTTCCGGTATGGTTTCTTTATCAGCTGAACCTGGAGTTTATCGCCCAGCATCCGACATCATCCTGATCGGAAACCCCGGCACCGAAAATTTCTGGCAAAATGAATCAGCTTCGCTGCATGCACGTATTCCGTGCATTGCTGTGATTACCCCCTTTTTTTGCCTTTTTCCCTAGGCCACGACGTACAACTGCCTCAAAAATCCCGTTTCAAACTTTATTGGCTACCCCAAATCGGAAAAATTGCCTACTTTTCTCGCCGGAAGACCGACAAAGGCCTTCAGCTGATCGCCCGGCACGGCGGGGGATAACTTGCGACAGACTTACGAAATGGCTTGTGAGCCGACAATCCATGCCACAAATCGGGGTGAAAATACAACGAAACGATGTCCATGGGAGGCGATATGACAGGGAAGTTGGAGCGTGTTTGATTTCTGATGTCCGGCCGGACTGCATATCCGTTACCCTCGTCCGGTGCAGGGAAATCGGGGGAGGAAAACGGTTCCTTTGACATGAACCGCCGCTGGATGTCGGCTGGCATTATTTCTCATTTCACATCAACAGGATCCTTATTTTCTGAACATGGTGATACAGTCCAGTTCCGACCGGATTATCTGATATTCAACGACTGTCAAATTTTCCTTGTGACAATAGTGGGCGAACAGGCTTTGTGACATATAATTTCTCCATCCCGGGTTGTCGTGGACGTCTCCTTCTGGATTTCCTATATAATTGGAATGATGACAAAATCCAAGGCATCCCGGTTTCAGAACTCTTCTGAACTCTCCCAAATATGCCCGGACGACATCACTGTCGAAGTGCACCATGGCGTCATAGCAAAAAACGAAACTGATGCTGTTGTCAGGGATTTCGCTCAGATCAACGCCATTGTTTTTAACAAAAACAAAACGGTCCTTGTCATCCTTGAACCGTTCCTTGCAAAAATCTATATTCTCTTGATTTATATCCACAATATATATTTTTTCAGCAAGGGTTCTGAACATATTGCTGTTTCTGCCATGCCCCGCCGCCAGATCGAGAACACACGAAAAATCAGCGTCGTGCCTTTGAATAATCGGCCTTACCTCATGCTCCCAACTGGTTTCCACAACACGTTCCGCTTCATCGTAGTATGAACCGGCTTTCCAATCATCTCCCACATACTTTGCGGCTTCCTCAATACCTTTTCTCATTCCCCTCCCCCTTAATTGACAACGGATCAGTTCATCCATAATTCCAAACTGACCCGGTAAAATCGGAAAAAAATTACCTGTGCCTAAAAATAGCCAAGTCTGTCATTTACCATCTCCCGTTTCCCGGAGCGCTTCTTTCAGGTGGCCGCGCATGCGCTCGACCCGTTTGCGGTTGACGCCGAAATCGTAGTAGCCGGTTCGGGATGCCGAGCGCACATGGATCAGGCGCTGACCTGCCGGGAAGAAAAACTCGACGTCGTCCACGAAACCGAATATCCGGGATTTGAATGCGGCATGAATGTAATCCGGTTCATTGGAGATAACGGTTGTGCGCGACACTGTTTTCAGGACGCCCAAAAGGGCTTGGCGGGCATCTTCCGAAGAGCCGCTGTAAACCAGGGGCTGGATCGCATGCCGGTCATCTCGATTTACCGAACAGACACAGTTGGGTGAGCGCGGGCAGGGCTTCAGGCGCGTTTCCGTATTGATTTGGACCTCCACTGCATGGCAGCCTGCAACAGGCGCGATTCCTAATAGCAGAATGAACCCCAGTGTCTTCAGAGATCCGCCGGTTGTCATCGATTGTGATTCCTTCCCTGGGCCAATTAATCAATACCAGTCTCACCGTATTTCTGCTCGAATCCGAAACCTTACCGGCCTCATCTGCAAGGGATCGAAAAATATCCAAGACGGTCTTGGGTCATTTTTTCTTATCAGTGGCGCGGTGAACATCGCTGACCCTTCCGCTGGATGACCATCGCACGAGAATCTCTTGCCAGACAAGGCTATGATGGATATGGTGGGAAAATCATCTAACCATTCACGGCTCTTATTCCTATGGATTATAATATTTTTCGAGTCACCAATCCGGATCCGGGAATATATCCAGAAAAACCCGACACAATATCAATGGAATCAATTATTCTGTAACATGTCATATAACAACCTGCAACAACGATCGCGTGCCCAAGGCTGCCTCCTGGGTCAACTCACCGGAGACGCTCTCGGCAGTCTGGTCGAGTTCCAGTCGCCGGAAAGAATCCGGCGGCGATACCCGAACGGTGTCCGGGAACTGGCTGACGGTGGTACCTGGAACACCATCGCCGGACAGCCGACGGACGACTCAGAAATGGCGCTGATGCTGGCCCGGACGCTCGCCGAACGGGGGACGTACGATCCGGATGCCGCACTTGAGGCATATCGGTTCTGGCTCGACTCCAACCCGTTTGACAAAGGTGGAACGATCACCGCAGGCCTGCAAGGGTTTCCGGACCCCACCAGCCAGGCCAACGGGGCCATGATGCGGGTCAGCCCCCTGGGCATCTTCGGCGCCAACCATCCGTTGGAAACGGTGGGCGACTGGGCAAGACAAGACGCCATACTGACGCATCCCCACCCGGTATGTCTGCAGGCCAACGCGCTTTTTGCCATGGCAATCGCCCATGCCATCGCTTCGGGCTGCGAAGCTGAAACGCTCTACCGGAACATCCGCCAATGGGCCGTCGGCATGGACATCGACCCGGCTCTCAGGGATGCCGTTTGCGGGGCCTCCCAAAGCCCTCCGAATGACTATATCCATCATCAGGGCTGGGTGTTGATCGCGTTTCGAAATGCCCTGTGGCAACTGCTGCATGCCCCGAATCTGGAAGCGGGTGTCGTCGATACGGTGATGCGGGGGGGAGACACCGATACCAACGCCGCCATCTGCGGGGCACTTCTGGGCGCTGTATACGGTCTGGACGCGATTCCCGCCCAATGGGCCGACCGGGTCCTGAACTGCCGCCCCCAGGCCGGAAATCCCGGGGTTTACCAACCGAGGCCGGAGTGTTTCTGGCCGGTAGATGCGTTGGTGCTGGTGGATAAATTGATCGATTGATGCGATGAAAGCAGAAAACCCGCTCACAGGGCTTTGATTTTCTTGGTGATGGAACGGCACAGACCGAAGTAGTCATCCCGCTCTTTTTGCCGAGGCCTGCCAAGCGTGATGCGGATCTCTTCCTGGATGCGACCCGGTGCCCGGTCAAACAACAGGATCCGGTCGGCCAAAAGCACCGCTTCCCCCACGTCATGGGTAACGAAAACAATACTGTGAGACAACTCGGACCAGAGGCGTAGCAGCAGATCCTGCATTTCCTCCCGGGTCTGGGCATCCAAGGCGGCAAACGGCTCGTCCATCAGCAAAACATCGGGCCGCAGAATGAGTACCCTTGCCAGAGACACGCGCTGTTTCATGCCGCCGGAGATTTCCGCCGGAAGATAGTCGGCAAAATCGGTCAAATCGACCAGAGACAGAAACCGGTCCACCTCCCTGTCTTTTTCGCGGCGGGTCATCCCACGGCCACGCAGTCCAAAGGCGATGTTTTCCCGGACGGTCAGCCAACCAAACAAAGCATCCTCCTGGAACACCACGCAGCGATCCGGGCCGGGCCTTTCGGCCGGTTTTCCGTTCAGCAGGACCCTTCCGGCGCTAGGAGGCATGAAACCGGCCAGGATCTTCAGCAGTGTCGATTTGCCGCACCCGCTTCGCCCCAGAATGCAGATAAACTCCCCCCGCCGAACCGTAAAACCGATGTCCTGCAACACGGGAATGCCTCCCGTATTATGGATGGCAAACTGTTTGCTCACGTGCCGGACATCGAGAACGACCGGAACGGCCTCGGATTGTTTTCCCGAAGAAACAATCTCCAGACGGGGTTTCATGAACTTCTCCGAGCGCTTTTGAAAATGAGGCGTAACATCTGGTGGAGTCCCACATCACACAACCGCCCGATAAGGGCGATCAGAATGATACCCACCACAATGATGTCGATCCGGCCGAGCATGCGTGCGTCCATGATCAAAGCACCCAGTCCGTTGGGAACGCCGGTCAACTCCCCCAGAACCAGGTAAGCCCAGGAGATCCCCATGCCCAGGCGAAGACCGGTGATAATATGGGGCATGGCCGCGGGAAGTAGAATGGCGAACGTGCCTCGCCACCGACCCACCCCCATCATGGCCCCCGCCTGCAGCAAGGTGGGGTTGACCTGGCGGGCGCCGGCCTCGGCATTCAGATAAATCGGGAAAAAAGCGGCCAGGGCCACCAGAAACACCGTGGTTTGGATACCGATTCCAAACCAGATCATAGCCAGCGGAAGCCAGCTGATACCGGGAACCGCCCGCAAGGCGTTGATCGTGGTACTTACGAGATGGTTTACAACGGCCATCCTACCGGAGAGAACCCCGAGCGGAATACCCGCAATCACGGCCAACCCGAAGCCCAGCAGCACCCGTGTACCACTGGCCGCCACGTCTTCGAAAAACCGGCCCCCATAGGCTGCCTGTCCGGAATCACCTAACAGGTAGAAAGATGCGGTCGTCAGAACATCCCTGGGATGCGGGAGCAGATAGGGGGGGGCAAAACCGGTTTCGCAAACTACCAGCCAGGCCAGACAAAACAGGGTCGGAACCACCCATTTCAGCAAGCGATGCGACTGCGATGTCAAAAAGAATCGGCGAGTCATGGCAATTTTTCCCTTGCCTGCCGGACAAACGAAAGATCGAACAGCCGGTCATAATCCGGCTGACGCAAGATAATGCCCAACGCCTGCATGCGGCTGCCCAATGCCTTGGTCTGCCGGACAAAGGTTTCGTCCATGTCCCAGGCCAGTTCCATATTCGGTGCCGCAGTTTCCAGAACATCGATGGGCGTTCCGAACACTGAGGCCCGTTTCAGCCACTGATCGGGGTGTTCAACCAGAAAACGGGTGGCCCTGGCATGGGCCAGCACCAATGCGGCCACCTGTTCAGGTTGTCTTTCAACGGCACTACGGGTGACCAGCATCCCGGCGTTGATGGTCCCCACCGAATCGCCGTAATAGGGATAGGAAAGAATCCTGCCGTAGCCCTTCTTGACAGCCAGCGCCGGAAAGGGCTCGCCGGAAAGAAAGGCATCGATGTTTCCATTCGCCAGGGCCGTTCCCATATCGAAAAAATCCACCCGGACCAGCTTGACATCCGTTTGCGGCGAAATCCCGTTGCGTGTCAACGTCTCCCGCAGCAGAATTTCGTGCATGGTGCCGGGGACATAGCCGATCGTTTTCCCTTTCAGATCCGCATCGGATCGTATCGGGCCGTCCTGTTTCACCACCAGCGCCGAACTCTTGTTGCATAGGGCCGCCACGACTACCACTGGCTGGCCTTGCGAGGCGGAATAGATGGCATGAGCCAGTGTGGTCCCGCACATCGCGAGGCTGCCTGCCAGAAGCGCAGTCTTCTGGTCGGCGGGATTGGTGAAAGCAAGGACCTGGCACGTGAGAGTAGCGGGAAGGAATCGGTCATAAAAAAACGGCTGAATGGTCTGGGCGGTTTTCCAGGTGCCGATTGGCAACGGGCGGGCGGCAAAAGACGGCAATGGCCCAAGAAGCCAAATAAGTAGGAGCGATATGGAGATCCAGAATGGTTTGTTGATATGCCGCACAAGCGCCTCCTACCCTTTATAAAGGGATTGCAGGTCCACATCGCCACCGGTTTTACCGGAGGAAAAACAATTGGATGGAAGATCGGGGTCCCATTCCATCTCCTGTTGGAGCCGCCGGCAGATGGGAATACCGGTGCCTCTCCCCTTGGCGGTGTCCGCCTGGCCGTCCCGGGGGCTGGCCCCTACCTCCGGGAAAAACAGATTGGCCCCGGCCATCAGCGATGCGGCGTGGGGTTCGTGGGTGCAATGGGCTCTGGGAACATTCCCCATGACCAGGCGGCTGACAGCTACCAGGCGCGCCATTTCCAATTCAGTGATCATGCCGAAGCGCTCCATGGGCGATCCCGGAAAATTGATGCGCCGCATGATGCCGCTGTAAACCGCGCCATAGTCGCGCGCCAACAGCATTAGGTCCACGATCTCCTCGGCCGAGTGTTCCGGTCCCACCGGTTCTACACAATTCATCCACAACAGGCCGACATCCCGGAAAACTTGGATGGTATGGACTCGTTTTTCCCGTCTGAAAGGCGTGTCACGCCCCTCACCAAGCCGAACAGCATGATAGGCTCCCACAAAACCGGCTTCGAGCAGCGCCTCTGCCTCCCGGTGGTTGACATCCCGGGTGTTGGCCACCAGCGGAACCGATACTTCCTTGTGCAACAGTCGGCCGATCTCCAGCAATCGTTCGAATGGATAGGTGCCGGTAGTCATCAGGTTGAGCGCATCGGCGCCCTGGGTTTGGGCCTGTCGGGCCCAGGCCAGAACCTGTTCCACCGGAAATTCGATTTTCTCCCGGAAGATCCCGGCCCCGCGGGTGAGGCTGCAAAACAGGCAGTCCATTGGACACGGTTCGACATTCAGCCCGATGTGAAAGTGGTTTTCACCTTTTTTTCCGAATCGGGACCGGGAGATCCGGTTGGCGGTTTCCATCAGGGCATACGCTGCGCCGCTGTGCCGCTTGATACGCATCAGCGCCAAGGCTTCTTCGCGGCTCAGGGCCGCCATGTCTTCCGCTTTTTTCAGAATTTGCGCGATATGCGGTTCCAGTCGGTTTCCCATTTCTGATTCCTATTTCTCCTTCCTGACAGTTTCCATATACAGGTCATCCGATTGACACCCCATGGCCTTTCGGGGATTCGGGACGGTTTTCTCGAGCCTGGCCGGGGTTCCGATGGGTCGTCTTCCGACGGTGAGGCTTGTAGGATGAGAATACCATGCAGCATATGGATTACCGGACAATACGGTGGATGAAAACAAAGCGGAAAATCGGTCACACCGGATGGAATATGAAAAAATACATGAAACAGAAGCAAATTCGGCTGGACACCTCAGGCCGGTGTATCCTTCACGGTCATCTCGACACTGGACAGGCGTTTGCCAAGATAGGTGGCGCCAAACACCAAAGCCGATGAAATACCGATCATCATGATTCCCAATGCGGACAGTTTCCCCCACAACCCATCTTCTGCAAACCGCAGTATCTGTACGGCCAACACCTCGGTTCCAGGGCGGGAAAGAACCACGGAAAGCGTTAACTCCCGCACAAACATGGTGGCCATCAGTATCCAGCCGGAAACGATTCCGGGAATCAGCAAGGGAATGACGATCTGACGCAACGTCTGAAAAGGACTGGCTCCGCATACCCGGGAGGATTCCTCCAAGTGGCTGTGGATCTGTACGAAAGCGCTCGACAGCGGCCTTATCCCATAAGGAAGGTACGTGGCGATATAGCCGATCAAAAGCGCCCACATGGTGGAATAGAGCGGAGTTCTCACAAAAAACCACATGAAGCCGACTCCGATGACAATACCGGGGAACGAAAAGGATAGAAAACTCAGGGATTCCAGAATTCCGGATGCCGTCGTTCGCACCTTGACGATCACGTACGACACGAAAATCGCCAGGATAACGCCGAGTGTGGCCCCCACAATGCCAAGTATAAGGCTGTTCTTCAGCGAGAGTATGGAAATCGGGTCGTTGAGCACATCTATCCAATGCTTCCAACTCATCATGGAGAAAGCTTTGGCGCTCGGCACCATGGAATAGGGAACCAGGGAAATATAAAAAAGCACCACCACCGGCAGAACAATGAGGACGAAGGAGATCAGGCCGACAACACCGAACAAGGGGTAGCGGCTCTTTTTGAGCTCGACCAGGGTCGGTTTGAAGCCCCGGCTGGAAATAGTGACGAACTTGCCGCTCTCCGATGTCAGGTATCGGTACAGGTAGATCAGCGTGATCGAAGCGGCCAGAACGCTCATGCCCAATGCCGCGGCCTTGCCATAGTCAGCGGAGAACCCTGTCGAGACACTGGCGTAGATATGGGTTGCCAGCACGTAGATTCTGCCCGGCATCCCGAGCACGGAAGGAACGGCGAAAGAAGCGAGGCTGCGGACAATGACCAGGATGATCGAAGCCAGGATGGCGGGACGCAATACCGGCAGGGTGATCTGGATCAGGGTGCGCAGATTCGATGCCCCACAAACCTTGGACGATTCTTCCAAAGCAATGTCAAACGAGCGCATGGCTGGCGCAATGATCAGGTAGGCAATCGGCAAATCAAGCAGGCTCTCGACCAGAATCATGCCGCCCAGGGAATATATGTTGAAGGGCGCGCTGGTCAGATGCAACAGATTCATCAGCAGCCGGTTGATGATTCCGTTGCTGGGGTTAAGCAACAGCACCCAACTGGCCGCAAACAGGATATGGGGAATCATCATCGGAACGATGGAAATCACTCCGAACAACCCCTTGAAGGGGATGTTCGTGCGGGTGTTCATATACGCCAGAAAAAGCGACAGGATGGTGGCAACCGCAGCCGATCCCAGAGTGAAAACAACGGTATTCCAGATGATACCGTACAACGCCGGATCGGTATAGGCCGTCACATATTTAGAAGTGGTGAATTCCTCAAATGTACCAAATCCGGCCGAGAAACTGCCGATCAGCAGCATGACCACGGGACATACGGTCAGAAAACCCACAATGGCGATCAATACGGTGGTGAGGGAAATTTTTCTGGACATGGCAGGTTCGCAAACCTTTTACGCCGGAAGTAGAAAACAATGATCCGGGTGGAAGGAAATGGTTACGTCATCCCCTTCTCGGATATGGGCAACCGGCGGCACCGTGGTGGTAAACACCTGGTCGCCGACACGGATATCCCCTTCGTAAGCCTCTCCGATAAAGACCAGGGTCTCCATCTTTCCACGGAAAATATTGAGCGTTTCATCCGCTGGCCCGTCCGCCAGACGAATGAATTCCGGCCGAACACACAACACCGCTTCCATGCCAGGGCCAATTCGCTGGCTGTTCAGTCCCCGGATGGTGCCGATGCCAGTCTCGATAACGGCGTGCGCCCCCTCTTGGCTCGCAATACGGCCGTTGACCAGGTTGGCGCGGCCGATAAAATCGGCGACGAAACGGCCACCGGAATTGAAATAAATCTGTTTGGGAGGACCGATCTCGACAATTTTCCCGGCCCGCATGACAGCCACCTGGTCCGACAGCGCCAAGGCCTCGATGCGGTCGTGGGTAACGTAAACCGCAGTAATCCGTAATTCGGCCAAAAAGTGGCGCAACTCCTTTCGGGTCTCTTCCCGCAGCTTCGCATCCAGGTTGCTCAGAGGTTCGTCAAACAGAATCACCTTTGGTTCCGCCACCAGCGCCCTGGCAAGCGCAACCCGCTGCTGCTGGCCACCGCTGAGTTTGGTTGCCGGCCGTTTCTCAAAGCCTTCGAGTTGGACAAATTTCAGCACTTTTTCGACCCGGGCCCGAATCTCCTCTTTGGCGACTTTCCGGTTGGTAAGCGGGTAGGCGACATTTTCGAAAACGTTCATATGGGGCCAGATGGCGTAGGTCTGAAAAACCATACCGAGCCCCCTCTTTTCCGGCGGTACAAAAATGTTTTTCTCCCGGGAAAAGACGGTTTCCTCTCCAATGACGATTTCGCCGGTATCCGGTGTTTCCAGACCCACAATACAGCGCAACAGTGTTGTTTTGCCGCATCCGCTGGGACCGAGCAGGGTAAATATCTGGTTGGCAGCTATGGTAACATCAACCCCGTCCAGGGCTTTGATTTGCCGGCCTTCTGAGTGATAATACCGGGTCAGACCCTTGATTTGAATTTCCATGGTTCCTCGGAATGGGACGGGGGCGGAGCGGTGCACTCCGTCCCCGCCACCATGTTGTCCCTTGGGAAAGCGGTAGTCATTTGTCTAATTGGCGTAAAAAATCTTTTTGAACTCTGCGCCCCATTGGGCGATTTCTTCATCGGAAAGTTCGCGGATCGGAAGAACCTTGGCGCTGTTCATGCCGTCAATCGGAGGAAATACACCGGGAGCGAGCACGTATTCGCCAACCTGATCCGCCATCATTTGCATGGCCTCCCTGGAAAGCCAATAATCAATGAAAACTTTGGCAGCATTCGGCGAGGGGGCCTTGGCTGCCAGAGCGATACCCCGCGGGGATCCGAGAAGGGGCGAAACACGTGCCCAGTCAAGTGGCGCGGGGGCTTTGGTAATGATGTACTTGGGCATGGAAATCGCGATCAGTTTCTCCCCGCTCTCGACAGGCGCCGGAGTCGGGCTGAAGGATTTGACAAACATCGGTTTGTTGGCAGCCAAACCTTTGAGAAACTGCATCCAGGCATCCTCGCTGGCAAAAATTTTCGCTTCCTTCAACCCAATCAGCCAGGATATGGTTGTGGCATGGGTGGCCGGGTCAGGCATGACAATTTTATCCAACCACTTGGCGTCCGTCAGATCCTCATAGCGCTTGGGCACATCCCCGGCCTTGACCAGTTCCTTGTTGTAAATCAAGGCGACATACTCGATGCCGAACTGCACAATGGTGTCATCCGCAACCGCCCAGTCGGGATAGCCGGTGGCCGAAGGGGAACGGTAGGGGGCAAGAACCCCTTTTGCCTTCAGTTCCTGCAGGATCGGCAGAGGCCCTTGCAATACGTCGGCCGCCAGTTTTCCCGCTGCATGCTCGGTTAGAACCGTGGCAAGATACTTCGAGGTGGACGTGCGCGTGTAAATCCCTTCCACTCCGGTGGTTTTCGTAAACTGTTCCATCACCGGCTCGATTGCTGTAATGTTTGCATAGAAGTTAACCTTTCCTTCCGCCTTCGCCTTGGAGATATCCGCCGCGTAGGCCGGCATCACCAGAAGGATGCTCCACAACACAATTGCCAGTTTCTTCATGACTCTGCTCCTTTCCTCAATGGCGTTGGAAATTATTGGATGGCAGGCTTTTCTGCAAAAAACGGCTGACCGGACCTGCGTCCATATAATGGCATTCTGCTGTAAATATGGTACCGCGTCAAACACAAAAAGAAATTCGGACCAGATGGCACATGGGATTCATCAGCCGGCTTTCGGCTGAAACCTCTTACAAAAGTGGTCGAAACACCATCCGCAGGAAGACAGAAATTCAGCTTGAACCGGATTTTTTGAAATGATAAACAAAACGTCGCAAAATCTTCGAATCCTGTTCGGATGCCGGGAAAAGTCGGCTCTGAATGACGGGAATATTCAGAAATGGAAAAAGAAACTTTATGACACTTGCATTTTTTTCGGTTTTTGTCGGCCTGGTCCTGCTGGTCTGGAGTGCCGATCGCTTTATCGAGGGCTCGGCCTCGACCGCCCGTTATTTCGGCATGCCGCCCTTATTGATCGGTATGGTGGTTGTCGGTTTCGGCACCTCCGCACCCGAGATGGTGGTTTCCGCCCTGTCCGCCTCCCAGGGCAATCCGGGAATCGCCCTGGGCAACGCCTATGGCTCCAACATCACCAACATTGCCCTCATTCTGGGACTGACAGCGATAATCAGTCCCATTGCGGTTCATTCGCAGGTACTGCGCAAGGAACTTCCCATCCTCACGGCCGTGACCGCCTTGGCCGCATGGCAATTGTGGGACGGCCAGATCACCCGGATCGATGCCGGTATATTGCTTGGCGTATTCAGCGGACTGATGGCCTGGACCATCTGGCAGGGGCTGCAGAAAAAAGCGGATGCACTGGGAACGGAAATGGAGCAGGAACTCGAAATCCACGCCATGCCTCTTCGCCGTGCCGTCTTCTGGCTGGTAGCAGGTCTGGTGCTGCTGATTGTAAGCTCCCGAATTCTGGTGTGGGGAGCAGTGGAAATCGCCCATGGATTGGGAGTCAGCGACCTGATTATCGGCCTGACCGTCGTCGCAACCGGCACCTCGCTGCCGGAACTGGCTTCGTCGGTTATCGCGGCGCGCAGAGGGGAGGATGACATCGCCTTGGGCAATATACTGGGATCCAACCTGTTCAATACCCTGGCCGTAGTGGGGCTCGCCGGCATGATTCACCCGCTGTCGGTGGGGCCCGAGGTCTTCCAGCGGGACATGCTGGTCATGTCCTCCCTGACCGTGTCGCTTTTTATCATCGGCTATGGATTTCGGGAGTATGGCGGGCGCATCAACCGGATCGAAGGCGGGATCCTCCTGGCCTGTTTCGT
>CAZTKB010000081.1:0-12423 GCA_964614125.1 uncultured Desulfobacterales bacterium
CCGGGGCTACCAATTGTTTTCCCTCCTCTCTGGTGTACTGGGCGAGGGCCACCCATTTTTTCCCCTCCCCCCTGGTGGGGGAGGGTCAGGGTGGGGGGGGAATAGCGGGACACCCCCCTGTTTCCCGGATTGGCAAACGGGCAAGTTGCCCCCCGTTCCGGCTTTCCTGCAGGCTCGTACCCCACGGTCCGTCCATGATGTCCATCCTGTCCACTGCAATTCACGGCGGGCCAAGGCTTGTCGGGAAACCGGTAATTGGGTATAATCATCCTGCCGGCAGAATCCGGTGGTCCTTTCAACAGATCATTAAGGAGAATCCGATTGCAGAAACTCATCATTACCGTAGCCATGACCGGAAGCGTACCCACGAAAGAAAAAAACCCCAACCTCCCCGTGACGCCCGATGAAATAGCAGCCGATGTGAAACGATGTGCGGATGCGGGAGCGTCCGTTTTCCATATTCATGCCAGGGATTCGCAGCAGAAACCGACTCTCCGGCCCGAGGTTTTTCTGGAGATCGCTCAGAAGATCAAGAAAACCTCTCCGGATGTAATCATACAGCTGTCCACAGGCGGCCGGGCAGGTAAAGAATGGGAGGACCGGGCCGCTCCGATCCGGCTGCTTCCGGAAATGGGGTCGTTTACAACCGGATCGACGAATCTTCCGGGAATGGTGTATGAAAATTCACCTCAGTTCATCGATTTTCTTGCCGGAGTGTTCCATCAGACCGGTGTGAAACCGGAAATCGAGGTTTTCGAGGCAGGAATGATCAACAACGCATTGTTTTTGCAAAAAAAAGGATTGTTACGATCGCCCTTGCATTTTAACTTTGTGTTGGGCGCTCCCGGCGCGATGCCGGGTTCGGCCCGGAACCTGGTATTCCTGGTGGATGGCATCCCGGACGGGTCCACCTGGACGGCCACCGGAATCGGAAAGGCCCAGATACCGATCGCGGCCCTGGCCGTCGCCATGGGTGGCCATGTTCGTGTCGGAATGGAAGACAATCTGTTTCTGGTGACCGGGGAGCCGGCTTCCAATCCCCGCTTGGCGGAAACGGTAGCCCAGATGGCCAAAATCATCGGCAGGGATATCGCCTCGCCCGAGGAGGCCCGCGCGATATTGAGTCTGGACCCGGCTGCAAAAGACCGAATTCTGGTTTCGAGCACCTGAAGAAGGGCCGGGCTACTCGTTCGGCTCGTTCCGGATCAGGGCATCGATAATTGGTGGAAGGTACTGATCCGCTTTTTTCGATGAAAACCGGCAGGCTCCCACGGCCTGGTGGCCGCCGCCTTCGAAACGTTGCAGCAGGCGACCGATGTTCACCCGGCAGGTGTTCCGGAAGATGCTGTGGCCGACACTGACAGCCAACATATCGCCAAGACGCTGGTCGTAGCGGATTTTCACATTGACATGGCAATCCGGGAATAGGGCGTACACCAGAAACCGGTTTCCGGAAGGAGGGGGATTCAGATTTCTGAAATCAGTTATGCTGACCTGCTGTTGGCAGGTGGTATGGTTTCGGAGGTGGGTTTCATAGGCCCGGTTTTCGTGCAACACCTCGTCACAGCGTTGGCTTACGATCGGTTCTGTAAGGACTTTGTGGATGGGATACGATTGCAGAAGACGTACCAGGTGGTCCGGATAGGCCGGATCCGTGTGATTCGGGTCTGGCAGCGTCATGGATACCAGCAGATAGGGATCCATGTCCGGATTTCGGACCTCTTCGAGGCTTAGAGCTGCGGAGTCGATCTTGTCGGCCGCGGCCACCAGTTCCCGGTAGTTGCCTTTCAGGTTCGATCGATAGTAATCATAGATGACACCGGCGGCCGACGGCGCGATGCGGAAGGCTCCTTGAAACGGCACTGTGACATGGTTGGAAACATGATGATCGAACCACATGGAGCATCCGGGGGAATAGGGCAGGTTGGCCAGCACATCTCCGGATTGGGGGATGAACCATCCTTTCTGGATATCGGCTGGTTCGGTCCAAGCCACCGGCTGCAGGATTTCCAGAGCATCACGAAGCAAAACGGCGCAAACCACTCCGTCGAAATCCGGCCGGGTCACGATTCTATTGGGTGTTTCGACGGATGGGTGTTCGTGGGGGGTCATGGTTTTTTCATGTAAAGCGTAAGAATGTTTCGTCCGTCTTTTCGGCAGTAGGACACATCATCCATCAACTTCCGGATCAGATATACGCCTAATCCACCCACTTCACGATCCATCAGGGAGGAAGTGATATCCGGATCCTCCAGGGAAAGAACGTCAAAGGCAACCCCCTCATCCTCGATCCGAACAACGTAATGCACCGGCGTGTTCTCCAACCAGGTGATCCGGATTGTACCCTCCATGTTCTGGTATGCGTAGTTGATGATGTTGACCAGGGCCTCCTCTGCGGCCAGCTCGATCTCTTTGATCCGCTTGGCCGAAAAACCCAGGGATTTGGCCCTATCGGAAACAAAATGGATCATGGTTTCCATGTGTTCGATTTTCGCGGGTAATTCGAGAGTGGACATGGTAAAGCCCCGGACATCTGATTCGTAAAGATGATAAAAGGGTGCCGGTGGCGGAGGGGAAGGGAATCCGCGGCATCGGTGCCCGTTTCCATGACGACCCCGAAGATATCAGATCTGACCGATAGCGGTCTCCACGGTATCCGCAATCGGAATGATGGCATTGAACCCGGATATCTCAAAAACCTCATGAACCGATTCTTCCATGGCGGCCAGTATGATTTTTCCATTTTTGGCCTTCAGTTTTTTGGCGATGACCAAAATGCTCCGCAGACCGGCGCTGCTGATATATTCCAGATTGCCGAGGTCGGCCACGATCCGGTCGTTGCCGCCATCAATCCATTGGTTCAGTGTTTTTTCAAATTCCGGAGCGGTCACGGCATCCATTCTTCCGGAAACCTGAATCATCAACGCGTTGTTTTGGGTACCTGTTTGAATCACTTCCATGTGTTCCTCCCTCGATCCGGCTCCATCTGCCAAAGGTTGTAGTGGGAAAATCGGTGTCAAACAGGGATGGGATATCAGTACCGGTCGATTATTTCAATCATTTTTTCCATACAGTCTGCTGTATCAGTTTCTAACCGGTTTTTTCCATCAGATCAATAGGGCATCTTAGGACTCCGTAAAAACCCCTCTGTTCGAGCGGGTACGGCAAGCCGTGCAACCATTCCAGGTGGACGGAAACGCCGTTTTTCAATCGGGAGAACCGCCGGAAAGCCCAACGGGGGTGGATTGTCCCACCTTTTTCCTATTCACTCCCTCCCCCCCACCCTGCCCTCCCCCACCAGTGGGGAGGGGAAAAATTGGTGGTCCTGACTCTCTCCCACTCGGGGGGGAAAAAATGAAAGCCCTGGCAATCCTCCGCTGGGGAGGTAGAGGCTAAGCTACCGGCTTGGGAGCCGGAACGGGGGACCTATTCCGCCTTTCCCGCAGGAAAAGCTGTTTGAGGATGCCGCACTCGCCGGATCGGAAACCGACAACGGCCGGGTTGGTTCATCCATACCGGTCAGTTGTCTCGGTCCATTTCGGCTGAATCCCTCCCTGTCCGATCCGCCTGCGAGTGCCGCATCCGAGTTCTTTTCCCAGGGAAAGCAGGATAGGTCGCCCCGGGACGGCGGACGGAAAACAGCATTTCCGTCAGGGCACGGTACGCAGTGCCCTCCCATGCCGCACGGCCTTTGTGTGACAAGCGAAACATCGGGTGAATCCCCATCCCAATCCCGCATTTTTCTTGAGGTGATTCAGAGGAATATGGTATTTCAACCCATCAGGCTATCGGGCCGGTTGCGCGGTGTACCACCATTTTCGGAAGGACCATTACCAACCAAAGGAGAAACCATGACCTATCGACTGATTCCCAGAACACCATCGGCGTATGCTTACCCTCTGTTGATCAAGAACATTCTCAAAATGCCCATGGTTTATGCTCCCCGACAGGAGATCATCTATCGGGATATCAAACGCTACGACTACCAGGGGTTGCATGATCGGGTCGGACGGCTCGCCAACGCCCTTGCCTCGCTGGGTGTCGGACCCGGAACTACGGTCGCGGTCATGGATTGGGACAGCCACCGGTATCTGGAATGTTTTTTTGCCGTTCCCATGATGGGGGCGGTTCTGCACACCATCAATATCCGGCTTTCTCCGGAACAACTGGTGTATACCATCAACCATGCGGAGGACGACATCATCCTGGTCAACTCGGATTTTCTGCCGTTGCTGGAGGCTGTCCGGGATCAGATCAGCCGGGTGAAGAAATTCGTTCTGTTGACGGATTTGGAACAGGCACCTTCCACTTCCATTCCTCTGGCAGGGGAATATGAGAATCTGCTCCAGGTGAGTGATCCCGGTTTCGACTTTCCGGATTTTGATGAAAACACGATGGCCACCACCTTTTATACCACCGGAACGACCGGAATGCCCAAGGGGGTGTATTTCAGCCATCGCCAGTTGGTTCTGCACACCTATGGCCTGATGTCCGGGCTGTGCGCCTACCGGTCCCAGATCCATCTGGATTCCGGAGATGTCTACATGCCGCTCACCCCCATGTTTCATGTCCATGCCTGGGGAATTCCTTATTTGTGCACCATGCTGGGGACCAAGCAGGTGTATCCCGGCAAGTATGAACCGCCCATGCTGCTCAAACTCATTCTCGGGGAAAAGGTCACCTTTTCTCATTGTGTGCCCACCATTATCCATATGCTGGTCAGCAGTCCGGCGGTCAAGAATTTCGATCTGAGCAGCTGGAAAGTGATTATCGGGGGATCGGCGCTTCCCAGGGGGTTGTGCAAAGCGGCGATGGATCTGGGGATCAATCTCACTTCCGCCTATGGCATGTCTGAAACCTGCCCCTTGTTGACCGCGGCCAATCTGAAACCCCATATGTTCGACTGGGATGCGGAAAAGCAGGTGACCATGCGCTGCAAGACCGGGTTGCCCGTGCCCCTGGTGGATCTCAAAATTGTGGACGCGGAAGGAAAGGCGGTTCCCCACGATGGGAAGGCTACCGGAGAGGTGGTGGTCCGCACTCCGTGGCTGACACAAGGTTATCTGAAAGATCCGGAAAAAAGCGAGTCTTTGTGGGAGAATGGGTGGCTGCATACCGGAGATATCGGATATATCGATGAAGAGGGATACCTGCAGATCACGGACCGGGTGAAGGATGTGATCAAAACCGGAGGGGAATGGATTTCATCCCTTCAACTGGAAGACATCATCAGTCAGCATCCTGCGATCGGCGAAGCGGCGGTGATCGGTGTTCCCGATGAAAAATGGGGGGAAAGACCGATGGCATTGGTCGTGATCCGGGAGGAATACAAGGGCAAAGTCACCGAGGAAGAGCTAAGAAATTTTTATGCGCAGGCCGTTGCCCAGGGAGCCATTCCCAAATACGGTATTCCGGAAAAGATTGCGATGGTGGAGGCGATCGCCAAGACCAGCGTGGGTAAAATCAACAAGAAGCAACTTCGAAAGGATTTCCGGTAGGAAACGGGAATACCGATGGGTATCCGGCCGTAGCCGGAAGGATCCGCTCGGCGGCAGGACCGGTTACCGGCCGACCGCCGAACGGATTTTCTGCCAGCCGTCGTACACGTACAACGCTGCAATGGCGGTGACTACCCGAGGTATCCACAGCCAGAATGCGGGAAGCCCCAGGGTGGCGAACAATATCGGATCTTCCACCATGGAATGGTTGATGCCGATGGATATGTGCAGCCGCTCCAGTTCCCGGGGGCACAGCCCTCCCTCCCTGGCCTCTTCCACAATGACGGCGGCTCCGTAAGACAATCCGAACACGACCGCCGTCAGCCAGAGTATCCCGACCCGTTCATCCAGGCGCATGATCCGCAGCATCGGTCGAAGAATGCGGACCAGCACCGGAATCCAGTCAAAGGATCTCAGTATCCCCATCACCACCATCAGTGCCATGATGATGACAAAGATTTTCACGCTGAGAACGGCGGTCGATTCCGCCCAGTTCCGCAGGGCCGGAATCCAGCCCATGACATTTGGAATAGTTTCTGCAGCCGGATCCGTGATTCCGGTTTCCGGTTTCAGAAACCATGCCGCGGTTGCCGCCGTTACAACGGACGCTGTGACGCGGGAGAGGACTGCTTTAACGGGGGACAGGCCGGATTGCCCCTGAATCATGGATTCCTGAATCAGATTGTGGGAAATCAGAACAAATATCGCGATCAGGGTCATCTGTTCGACAGAAAACGGAAGCATGACCATGCAGGCGATTCCCCCGTACACGCCGGTCAGCATGCCCGCGACGATGGGGAGTGCGGCGGAAGGAGGCAGATGGATCAGATGCATGACCGGCGCGATAAATTCGTAGAGCCGGGACAGCCATCCGCCCGTCTCCAGGACGGTGGTCAACAGGGAGATGGGGATCAGGATTTTCAGGAGCCAAATATATCCGCTGAGCCCCTTGGCCGCCCCGGAGCGGGCGCCGTCTTTCAGTTTGATCAGAATGCCCTGAAATCGGGAGGATTCCCCCCACACGTGGCTCATCGCGACTGAACCGTCCCGCCCGATTCCACCGAAATGTCTCCGATCGGTTCCGCCCGGGATTGGTTTTCATCCACTTGGGTCACGCGGACTTTACCGGTCGGCTTTCCCTGCAGCAAAAAGCGGGTGCTTTGGGGTCCGGAGATCGGTTCCCCGGGATGGTACGCGGTGAGTTCCTGCCCTGCTTTCAAGCCGGCGCCCGATCCGGAGGAGATTGTGACGGAACCTTCGGAGACCTGCAGGATAAACCCTTTCCAAACCGTCTGTCTCAATTGTTTGCAGATATCCTCGCATATTCCCTGGATGGATCGATCGACGGCATCGGGCAACCCGGACACCTGGTTCAGTTTCCCTTCCCGGATGGCATCAATTTCGTCCGGATTCGCTTTGAAATCATTCGGGTAACTGTTGTTGAGCAATTTGGCGCCGGATGCGATGTCGTAGATCACCACACTCCAGATCAGCCGCCCGGTTTGGTGGGTTTTTTTGAACCACAGGATTCCCTTATCGTATTGATGCACGTCGATATTCAAAAGGGAAAGCTGCAACACCGCCTGGAAGCCGGCGATCCGACCGGCGTTGACCAGGGCCATGTTGTCGATTTCTCCATTCGGAGCCAGGACCGGATTTCGAATAAACCCCGGATAATTCCCCTTACCGGGAAGAACCCATTGGACGTTGGGACAAGTGGTTTGCAACCGGTTTTCGAAATCAAGGCGGATTTTTTCCATTAACGGTGCATCCACATTCACCGAAAAGTTTTTTGGTAATGTGACGCCGACTTTTTTACGGAGATCATCGCCGCTTCCCGTGATCGTTTGTCCAATTTTGTGGGAGGTTCTGGTCAGTCCGGAAAAAAGACCACATCCGGTAAAAAAAACGGAAGCCAACAGCAGAATCCCGAAAAGGTGGATTTTTTGCCTATATCCGTTGTCTTTCTTCATATCGGCCTTTCGTATTGAACGGTTACTGTGGAGGTGATGCCACCCCGGGGAGTGAATTCTCCGGTTACTTCCATCCATTTGGGTTGCAGGACGGCGGCGAGGTCGTCCAGAATCCGATTGACGACGTGTTCGTAAAAAATGCCCACGTTCCGGTACTGCAGCAGATAATATTTCAAAGATTTCAACTCCACGATCTGTTTGTCCGGTTTGTAGGAAATCGTGATGCATCCGATGTCTGGAAGGCCGGTCATAGGGCAAACAGAGGTATATTCCGGCTGGCGGATGGTGATCAGAATATCCCGGCTGGACTGGTAGGCGTAGTCAATGGATGCCAGGATATCCCGGGATACGGTATCCGGGGGTACGGAAGTGTAAGGAGGACGGTATTCGATAGGTGCGGCCATGGTATATCTCCAGTTATGCTTGATGACAAGTGTTCATGGAAGAACTTGGGTTCCAAGGGAGTCCAGTTCGTTCAGGATACGGTTCATGACCTTTCCCGCGGATCCTTGGATCAGATAGTGGCTGACATGTCCGGTAAGACCGGTTCTCTCGGGGTTGATTTCGATGACGGTGGCGCCGTTCCGGCGGGCGATGACCGGCATATAGGCGGCCGGCTGCACTTCCGCAGAGGTCCCGATGACCAGCATGACATCACATCGGGTGGCGGCTTCCCGGGAACGGTTCAAACATTCGAAGGGGATAGGTTCTCCAAAAAAAACGCATTCCGGACGCCAGATCCCACCGCAGGAACAACGGGGAGGCATTTGGGACATGTCCACCCGGGATGTTTCGAGGCGGGCACTGCAGCGCATACAGGATTGCCAGGCGAAGCTTCCGTGAAATTCGATGACATCCATATTTCCGGCGGCACTATGCAGACCATCCACGTTTTGGGTGATCACGGTTTTTAAAATACCACGGGATTCCAAAACGGCCAAAACCTTGTGCCCATCGTTGGGTATGGCTTTGTCCAGCACTTCTTTCATGTCCCGCATCAGAACATCCCATACCTTTTCCGGGTGATTCATGAGTGCGTCGATGTGGGCAACCTCCATCGGATCGATTTTTTCCCACAATCCACCTTTTCCCCGGAACGGGGGGATTCCGCTTTCCACCGATATTCCGGCTCCGGTCAGCGCGACGGTGTACCGGGAAGCGGCCAGATCCCCGGCGGCGCGTTTGATCAGATCGTCCATAACTCCTCCGCAATCACTTTTTTCTCGGGAAGGGCGGGTAGGTTTCCCCCCAGTATGTGTGCCAGATCCGATCCTGTTCCCAGTGATGAAGGATACGTACCGGCATAAGCCGAAGCGTCTTTTCGATGAGAATGGCTTCCCGGTTGAGCAGGCCGGACAGGATGAATTGTTGTTTTCCCAAAAATCCGGCCGATGGCACCAGATGGCGCATGATGTCATAATGGATATTGGCGATCAAAAGATCAGCAGGAATTTCAATCAGTTCTTCAGCTTTTCCCTGAATCGCCAGAATATGATTCCCCGCTCCATTCAGATGGATGTTTCGGAGTGTGGTCCGGACCGCCAGGCGGTTGAAATCCACGGAAAGGACTTGATGAATCCCCGCCTTCCAGGCGGCCACAGATAAGAGTCCGGTTCCGGAGCCCATGTCCTGGGCGGATCGCAATGAGGGAGTCCGGGTTGTGGCCAGGGACAAGGCTTCCAGGCAAATCCGGGTGGTTGGATGCAGCCCGTTTCCAAACACGACGCCCGGATCCAGGATGATGGTCCGGTCGCCGACAGCGGCCCCGTTGGTTTCCCATACCGGCAGTATGTCAAAGGAGCCGATGGTTTGCCGGGTCACCCGGCCGCCTTGCCATTCGACATAGCTCATTTCATACCGGTCGATCCATTCCAGGTGGGTTTGGTTTTGAATCAGGTTTCGGATGGTCTCGTCGGATGGGGAGGAAAAAAACAAGAAGGAAAAATCGTCCTCCTGCCAGTTTCCCAGATAGTCATCGGAAGGATCAGGCTCCCGGGTCAGGCATCCCTTGAGATAATAAATCACCAGCCGGTCGTTCGAATCGGTTTCCGGATCCGCTCCCGCCACATCATCAATTGAGGATTGTATCATTTTTCGGGCAATTGGTCCATATACCATTCCATGGGATCCAGAAGGGTATAGCCCATACTTTCCAGTTTCTTCTTGATTTTGCTGACATTGTTTGTAAGAAGATACGGAAACACGGCGCGTTTGTCCTCATCCCAATGCCGGGCGACCAGAACGCTTCCGAAGGATACCTTCTCCTCGGTAATCGCATCCACGATTTTTTTGAGCTGGCCAACCTTTTCTTCCACCAGGATCCCCATAAGCGTTCCCGGGGTTCCGATACCCAACACATTGATGAATGCCCGCAGAAGGTCTCTCACCGAGATGATTCCCGTGAGCTTTCCTTCCTTGTCGACCACGGGAAGAGCACCAACCTTCATGTTCTGAATGAGCAATAGGGCGTCTTGGATGGTATCATAGGGTGTCAGTGTGACGGGGTCGGGAGTCATGATATCTCTGACTCTGGTTTTCCGGTACTCTTCCACGGCGTCCGGCCGATCGGTTCCCTTATAGAACGAAGCCGGAAATTCGCTCCGCAAATCCCGGTCGGTTACGATCCCGATGAGCTTATTGTCGTCGTCGACCACCGGGATATGCCGGATGCGGTTTTCATCCATGAGAGTTTTTGCCTGAATGATATCGGCGTCCGGCCGGATGCTCACGACTTTTTTGGTCATGGATCTGCTGACAAACATATCTGCCTCCACGCATGTTCTGGGGAATAAGGTTTCAGTTAAGTCCGGATAATCGGAGAGTGCCCGGGAATCAATCGGCTAACAGAATCTCGACATGATTGGCGACCAGTTCCGGAAGTCTCCGCAGGGAATAACCCCCTTCCAGAACCGATATCAGACGTCCCTTCGCATTCGTTTCCGCCACCTGGACAATGATGCGCATGATATCACTGAATCCCTGGGTGGTCACACACATGTCCGACATATCATCATCCGCATGGGCGTCGAAGCCGGTCGAGACCAAGATGAATTCCGGCTTGAATTCGTTGAAAAGGGGAAGAAAATCATTGGTCAGGACTTCCAAATACTCCTTGTCTCCCTGACCCGGCAACACCGGATAGTTCCGGGTGAATCCCACGCCTTCCCCCGCCCCTCTTTCAAACGCGCGACCGGTTCCGGGGAAGGCGAAAGAAGGATGTTCATGGATGGAATAATAAAAGACGGTCGGGTCTTTTTCAAAAATGTGCTGGGTTCCGTTGCCGTGATGGACGTCGAAATCGATGATACCGACACGGGTCAACCCCCATTCCTGTTGGAGATACCGGGCGGCGATGGCCACGTTATTGAAATAGCAAAAACCCATTGCTTGGCCTACTTCCGCGTGATGGCCGGGAGGTCTGACCGCGCAGAATGCGTTGTCCAGCTCGCCGGCCATTACCCTTCTGGCGGCTTCCAGAACACCGCCCACCGCCAGCTGAGCAATTTCAAAGGTCTGGCAGCAGATCTGGTTGTCTTCATAATCGAAGCAACTGGCTCCTTTGCAGCAAAGGGCCTCAAAACGCCGGATATAGGCTGGATCGTGAACGGACTCGATCCATTTTGTCTCCGGAAACACTGCTTTCATGGGAATGAGCCGGGACAGCAGGCCGGATTTTTCCAACCCCATGTGGGCGGCGATCAAACGGTCAGCGGTTTCGGGGTGGTAGGGGCCGGTATCGTGCAACAGGTAACGCTCGTCGTACAAAAAGCCTGTTCGTTTCATGACTGCCTCGGTGACGAAAGGGTGGTTGTCTTTCGAGAGCCGAAATTCCGGAATGGCGGTCAGCGGATGATTCGATCGAAAATCTCAACCGCAGCCGTCAACGCGGGGGATGATTCCGGTATTTCGACGGTGGGCTTGCCGTTCATGTCGTATTCGTAGATAAGTTGATCTTCCGGTATGGTTCCGATGAATTCAATCCCCGCCTGTCGGATGAGATCCAGAACGATGGATGACGGTTCCTCCCGGACCTGGTTCATGATCAGGCAGCTTTTACCAACCCCGATCTTTAACTCGTTGACCAGTTCGGCAATCCGTATGGCCGCCTGCACTCCCCGGCGGGAGGTGTCCGTGACAATCAGCAGAATATCCACATTGCGGGTCGTCAGTCGGCTGATGTGTTCCATCCCGGCTTCATTGTCCATGACCATGTAGGGGTAGTTGTCAACCAGTTTTTCGAGAAACACGGTCAGCAGGCTGTTGGCCGCACAGTAGCATCCGGCGCCTTCCGGTTGACCCATGACGATCAGGTCAAAGCCGTCCGCTTCCACAACGGCCTGTTCGAGCTTCATGCTCATGAACACGTCTTTGGTCATTCCTCCGGGGACGATCCCTTTTTTCATTTCTTCCCGGGCATTACCCAGCGTGTCGCTGACGACCAGCCCCAGTACTTCGTTCAAGTTGGCATTGCTGTCCGCATCGACGGCCAGTACCGGGGCTTTACCGCGCGAAACCAGATATTTGATGAGCATCCCGGCGACGGTTGTCTTGCCGGTGCCGCCCTTTCCCGCCAAAGCAATTGAATACGGCATGTTTTTCGCCTTCTGTTTTTTCCGAATCGGATGTTAGGGGTTACAAATTGTTCCGGTTGGTGCCAGTCGAGGTGTTTTTCGTGTACCGGAATTGGACCGGGGGGATGACAGCTCCCTTATATTCCTCTAGCAATTTTTTGCCCGACTATCAAGAATTTGTATCCACGACCTACTGCTGGGTCAACGTTTCGCTTTCCGTGCGGATGGGGTACGCGCTGGCGAATTGCCAATTCAGCCCGCCGTCCCGGGCGGCCAATCCCGCTTTCCCCGGGGAAAGAACTCGGATGCGGCGCTGGCTGGGGGATGAGCAGGACCTCCAATTTTTCCCTCCCCCCTGGTGGGGGAGGGCAGGGTGGGGGG
>CAZTKB010000082.1:0-12368 GCA_964614125.1 uncultured Desulfobacterales bacterium
AACGAATCCCGGTTGAAAAAATTGCCGATTTACTCTATGATATCCATTATTATCATTAATTCAAAAAACCGGTTGCCACCCTGTATGGAGGAAAACCTTTGAAAGAATTCACTGGAAGCTATGTCGTCAATATCACCCCGATGACGCAGGACCAGGAACTGGATGAGCAGGGCCTGAAAGAAAATATCGAATGGTATATCGCCATGGGATCCGCCGGAATCTGCTGTAATGGAAGCACGGGGGAATTCGTGAGCCTGACCCGGGATGAGCGGCATAAAGTCGCCCGGATCACAGTTGATCAGGTAAAAGGCAGGGTGCCTGTTCTGGTTGGAACCGCCGCAGAGACAACACGGGAAACGATCGAATACACCCGCCATGCCCGGGAAATCGGAGCAGATGGCGTGCTGATCATCAACCCTTATTACTGCAAACCCTCTCCGGATGAAATCTTTGAGCATTTTCGGGCCGTATCCGAAGCAGTAGACATTCCGATCATGTTGTACAACAACCCGCATACCAGCGGTGTCAACATGAGAGACGAACTGATGGCCCGCATCTGCAGCCTGAAAAATATCCGGCATGTCAAGGAAGCCTCCGGGGAAATCAAGCGTGTTCGAAATCTCCAGCGCCTGTCCAATAATGGGATACGGGTTTTCTGCGGAGCGGATGACCTGATTCTGGAATCGTTTCTGATGGGAGCCGTGGGCTTCATCTCCGTATGCGGGAATATCGTTCCCGACTGGTCCCAGCGCCTGTTCGACTTGGTCCAGGAAAACCGAATTCCGGAGGCACGGATCCTCTACGACAAAATCCTCCCCTTGTGTGAAATGATTGAACAGTCCGGGAAACTGGTTCAGGTTGTGAAGGCAGCTGTAAACAAGATTGGGCATTCCGCAGGTCCTTGCCGGCTGCCCCGTCTTCCCTTGACCCAGGCCGAGGACGAGGCTCTCGAATCCCTTCTCCGGGACATGGGATTGCTCGGATGAGTCAACCATTCCAGCCAGCCTTTGAAAACACCGGGTCCAAGAAATCAGAACTGGATATCATCGTTGACGGCCGCGTTCTGAAAGCCCGGAAGGGTCAGCGGATTGCCGATGCACTATTGTCGGCCGGTATTCAGACATTTCGAACTACCCGAAACGGAAAACCGCGGGGAGTCTTCTGCGGCATGGGGATCTGCCATGAATGCTGCATGGTCGTAGATGGAATTCCCAACGTCCGTACCTGTATTACGGAAGTTCAACCCGGTATGCGTGTGAATCACCAGAATGATTCCTCTATCGGTATCGAAGGATGAAATCCGTCGATATCGCCGTTATCGGCGGAGGCCCCGGAGGAATCAGCGCAGCGTCAACAGCGGCACAATATGGTGCCTCCGTTGCGTTGATCGATGAGGGGACAGGAATCGGCGGGAAGGTGTTTCAAAACCTCCCCGAAAAGGGAAGCGGATTATATTCCACCCTGGAAAGGCAGTTCGCAGACAGGATGTTCCGGCAATGGAAATCCCACGCCGGCTCGATCCAGTTGATTTCCTCTGCACAAGTTTGGCATATCCATGACCACGTGATCCATCTGGCCCCATCCGGAAACAAACTCGTCGCCCCATCGTCCATACGGTCCGAAAAAATCATCTTGGCCGAAGGTGCCATGGAACGGCACATCCCGTTTCCGGATTGGACGATTCCCGGCGTTATCAGCTTGGGTGGTTTGGGAATTCTTACATCGCGGGGAGTCAAACCCGGCAACCGGGTGATGATCGCCGGGTCCGGCCCACTGCCGATTTCGGTAACCAGGCACCTGGCACATCGAAAAATCCCTGTGGTGGCTATCACCAGCCCGGTACCCCGAGCATTTTTATGGAAACACGCCTTGGCGGCCCTTCCCTGGATGGGACCGATGCGGTGGGCGGGTGCGTGGGAATTTTTCAGGTATCTTCATTCCCATCATATTCCCTGGTATTCTTCCCATGTGATCCAAGAGGCATCCGGAAATGGGCGTCTGGAAACCGTACGCATTATCCGCATCGGTCCCAACGGAGAGCAACTTCCAGGAACCGAAAAAGAATTTGCCGTGGACATTCTGGCTGTCGGATTCGGTCTGGTTCCATCCAATTCGCTGTCTCAAATCTGTGGATGCCTGTTTGATTATGAACCGCGGGCAAAATATTGTAAACCGGTCCGGGACAGTTTCCTGGAAACATCAGTCCCTGGCGTCTTTGTCATCGGTGACGCGGCGGGGATCCGCGGCTATCCGGCAGCATTTTTGGAAGGGCGGTTGGCTGCACTGGAAGCGTGCGTCCAACTGGGTAAACTCTCCAGGTCTTCGGCATTGGGGAAAATTCGTCGTCTGCGCCTTGCTCTGTTTCCACACAACCGCATAGGACAAGCGATTGAGGCCGTATCCGGATTTTCTGGGCCGGCCGAAGGAGTACCCATTCCAGACCACACCCTCATTTGCCGGTGCGAGGAGGTTTCCTGTGGAGAGGTCCGGCGTGCTCTGAAAAATGGTGCGGTTGACATTCATGATATTAAACGTCGGACCCGTCTGGGAATGGGCCGATGCCAGGGCCGTTTCTGTTCCGCCGCCATTAGTTCCCTGTTACCTCCAGACACCGAAACCCGCAGGTTTACACCCCGCATTCCGATCCGGCCGATACCCATGGACGTCCTGCTTCAAGCAACGGAAACGGAAGGCCCCTGCCCGACCAGTCATCCATCATAACCAGGGGGATCCTCCCCTCAACCCGATCCAGGAGTCAGAATGAAGCTGCGTATATTGACAGCCGCCGATGTTCGGGCGGCCCTTCCCATGGAAAAAGCCATCGACATAATGGCCCAGGCATTCTCCCAGCTTTCCGCCGGCCAAGCGACCGTTCCCCTGCGCACCCATGTACCGACCGATAAAGGCGTCACTCTGCTGATGCCCGCTTTTTTGCACCAGACCCGACAGATGGCCGTCAAACTGGTATCCATTTATAACGGGAACCTGGCTCTCGGCCTTCCCACGGTACCCGGCCTGGTGATGGTATTTGATCCGGAAACCGGCATGCCGAAGGCCCTGATGGAAGGACACAGCCTGACATCCATTCGGACCGGCGCTGCCGGCGGATTGGCAGCCCGGATCTTATCCCGACCCGATTCCGCCCATATCGTCCTTTTTGGAGCCGGAACACAGGGTTTGGCTCAGCTCACCGCCGTGATGGCAGTACGTACCATTACCATGGTTCATATTTTCGACCGAGATCCCGCAGCGGCTGAAAAACTGGCATCCATTATTGGCCGGTTTCCAAATCCTCCTGAAATCATTCTATTTTCAGATCCTGAGGCAGCCCTTCGATCCGCGGACATTGTGATCACCGCGACCACCTCCAGCCAACCGGTGTTTGACGGAAGGTATATCCAACCCGGAACACACATCACCGGCGTGGGGTCCTTCAAACCGGACATGCAGGAAGTGGATGCCGAAACAGCCCGAAAAGCCCGAATCATCGTAGATTCCCGGGAGGCCTGCCTGGCGGAGGCCGGGGACATCATCCAATCCGGAGCTCAGATCCATGCAGAAATCGGGGAAGTTATCAACGGAACATCTTCCGGACGAGAAAATGACAAACAGATCACCTTTTTTAAAACGGTTGGGGTCGCGGTGCAGGACGCTGCAGCAGCCGCTGCCGTTCTGGCGGCGGCGGAATCCCAAGACTTGGGGAATATAATCTCCTTGTAGCCGTCAAAAAACCTTAACACCCGGATTTCCCCATCGTCGGTACCGGTTTTTTCCGGCTCCCGGCGATGGGTTCAAGGCTCCCTGTCTTATCATCGTCGATATCGAGCCAACACGCTCTTCAAAACCTGTCCGGTAACAGACGTCTCCACTTGGGAAACCGCTTCCGGAGTACCGGAAGCGACCAGATACCCCCCCGCATCACCGCCTTCCGGCCCCAGATCGATCAAGTAATCAGCTGTCTTGATGACCTCCATATGATGCTCGATGACCAGGACGGTATTGCCGGAATCCACCAACCGGTTCAACACCTCCAGCAATTGACGTACGTCTTCCACATGCAGGCCGGTGGTAGGCTCATCCAATATATAAAGGGTTTTTCCGGTGTCCTTGCGGCTCAATTCCCTGGACAGTTTGATCCGCTGGGCCTCCCCGCCGGACAGAGTCATCGCCTGCTGCCCCAGGCGGATATATCCCAATCCGACCTCAGCCAGTGTCTGAAGCTTGGAATGGATGGAAGGAATGCGTTCGAAAAACGACAACGCCTGATTGACCGTCATATGCAACACATCCGCAATATGCCTTCCGCGGTAGGTGATTTCCAGCGTCTCCCGGTTATAGCGTGTCCCCCGGCATGCGTCACAAGAAACATAAATATCCGGAAGAAAATGCATTTCAATCTTAATGATCCCGTCTCCCCCGCATGCTTCACACCGCCCCCCCTTCGCATTGAAACTGAAACGCGAACTCGAGTAACCCCGAAGTCTGGCCTGTTCGGTACGGGAAAAGATCTCCCGGATTTGTTGAAACACCCCGGTATAGGTTGCCGGATTGGATCGTGGGGTACGGCCAATCGGTGACTGGTCGATATGAATGACTTTATCGATATGCTCCAATCCACGAATGGATCGATAGGGACCAGCGGGAACCCGGGACCGGTGCAGATGTTGCATCAAGGCGCCATACAGTGTTTCGATCACCAGGGTGGACTTGCCGGATCCGGACACCCCGGTGACGCAGATCAGGCATCCAAGGGGAAATGTGACCGCGATATCTTTCAAATTGTTTCCTGTCACCCCCTCCATGACAATGGAGCCGGGTGAGGCCGATCTTCGAGTGGATGGGATTTCGATTCGTTTATTTCCAAGAATATACTGCGCGGTCAAAGACCCCGAAGCCTTCTCCAGATCGGACGGTTTACCGGAAAACAAAACTTCTCCGCCGTTTTGGCCGGCACCCGGCCCCATATCGATCACATGGTCCGCTGAAAGAATCGTCTCTTCGTCATGTTCAACCACCAGAACCGTGTTTCCGATATCCCGCATCGTCAGAAGCGCGTTAAGCAACCGCCGATGGTCGCGCTGATGAAGCCCGATACTGGGCTCATCCAGCACATACAGCACTCCCGTCAGTCTGGATCCAATCTGAGTAGCCAAACGAATCCGCTGGCTCTCTCCTCCGGAGAGGGTCACAGCCGGCCGGTCCAACGTCAGATAGTGAAGTCCGACCTGGTTTAAAAATGATAAGCGATCCAGGATTTCTTTCAAAATCCGTTCGGCGATCACTCGCTGTTTCCCGAACAGTTCCAGGGAACGAAAAAAACCGGCGGCTTCGGATATCGGCAAAGACGATACCTGGTAAATCGTTTTTCCGCCAACCAGAACGGATCTTCCCGCCACATTCAGGCGGGTTCCCCGACAGTCCGGACAGGGGTGATAGGTCATATACTGTTTCCATTCCTGCCGGGCCCCCGTAGAACCAGCTTCTTTAACTTGCCGTTCCAGCTTGGGAATGATCCCCTCAAAAGAACGCAGGACGGTGACCCTCTCCTGTTTTTTGTCTATATAAAATGTAATTTTCTTTTCCCCTGATCCATAGAGCAACACTTTCTTGAAAGAATCGCTCAGATCCCGATAGGGGGTGTAGATATCGGTTCCATAGGCGGCGGTCAGGGCTTCCAGAAAATCAATAAAATGGACCGAATTCCGATTGGCCCAGACCGTAACGGCGCCCTCCCTTAAGGAAAGCTCTGGATTGGGTATCAACAGTTCCGGATCAAATCCGGTGATGGACCCTAGGCCGGAGCAGGTAGGACAAGCTCCGGTGGGAGAATTGAAAGAAAATCCGGCCGGCGTCAGGGGTGGATAGGACACTCCGCATGTTCGACATACGGCATTTTCACTGAACCACAAGGGGTTTTCACCCACAACCTCGATTTGAACCGTTCCCCCCGACATCGATAGTGCCATTTCCATGGAATCGGCCAGACGGTTTTGTATATCCGGCTTGACCACCAGTCTGTCGACGACAATCAGAATCGTATGAAAATCACTTTTCCGCAAACCCTGGAAATGATCCAGGTCAACGGTTTTTCCATCGATCACCGCCCGGGAAAAACCCTGTTTCCTAACCCGTTCCACCAAGGTATGATGATTCCCCCGTTGATGGGTTACCAGAGGGGAAAGCACCATGATCCGGGTTCCGGCCTCCAACTGAAGAACCGTATCGATCATCTCATCCAATGACCAACTGGAAATGGGTTGTCCGCATTGATGGCAGATCGTCAAGCCGACACGGGCATACAACAAACGAAGATAATCATGGATTTCGGTAACCGTACCCACGGTCGAACGGGGGTTGTGGTTTCCACCTTTCTGATCAATCGCGATCGCCGGGGAAAGGCCTTCGATCATATCCACATCCGGTTTTTCCATACGCTCCAAAAATTGTCTGGCATAGGCGGATAGCGATTCGACATATCTGCGCTGCCCTTCGGCATAGATGGTGTCAAAAGCCAAGGAGGATTTGCCGGATCCAGACAACCCGGTAATCACTACCAGACGGTTCTTCGGAATTTCCAGATCGATGTTTTTCAGATTGTGTTGTCTGGCGCCTTGTATAACGATGAGCTCTGATATCATATGGATAGGTTCTGGTCGGATAAGTGTGCTAGCGAAACATGCCGAAAAAGACCGTTTTTAAGAGATTACGCGAGGATTAACGCAATTCGAAGGTCTTCTGAGCAAAAGAACCAATTGTTTATAACTCTCAAGAATCCTGAAATCATTGTACATTAACCTGATTTAATAACCCTGCGAATCACAGGCCTTTCCAGAAAACGGTCATAATTTATCCTTGGATAACAAATGGATAAACAGTATCCCAAAGTTTTTCGAATCGACCGGAAAAACCGGAGGGTATCCGATTTGACTCCGTCTCTACACTCGTATACAAACCCAAGCAATCAGCCGATGCGTTTCACCCGAATTCTCCCTCCCCCGTCTGACAAAAGATGGTTACCGGAAAAAGTCCGATTTTTTTGAAACCGAATAGACCATTGGAAAGTCTGATCATCATGGAAACTGTCTGGACCAAAGCCAAATCAGCCATCAAAGAATGTGTTCCTGGCCACAGTTATCGCATGTGGCTTGAGCCGGTTTGCTTTCTACGCCGGGAGGATGATGTTCTTGTTCTGTCCAGCCCAAACAGTTTTTCCAAAAAACGGGTGCAAGAGCACTTTGCGGATCTGATTCGTAAGGAAATAGAAAAGATTCTGGGCCGACCCTGTAGAATCGTGTTTGAAATCACACCCAAAAAAAACCAGCCATCCCGGTGCAACGAGATCGAACCAATATCTCAGTTGACTCTCCCCCATATGGAAACGATGAATTCCTCCGGTCGGGTTCTGAGAAGGGAATTTACCTTTGATGATTTCGTTGTCGCCGGGAATAACGATTTTGCCTATTCCGCATCCCTGTCAATGGCTTCCCGAAAAAAAACACAACCCGGAGCCTTGATGCTGGTTTCCAAAACCGGGATGGGTAAAAGCCATCTGACACAAGCTGTCGGCAATCACATTTTGAAGGAAAATCCCTCCGAATCGGTATATTATATTTCTGCGGAAGATTTTTCCAATGAAATGGTCAGCGCCATGCGCAATGACCGAGTAGAAAGTTTCAAGAAAAAATATCGTTCCAACTGCAATGTCCTGCTGCTGGATGATGTTCATTATCTTACCGGAAAAGACCGGACGCAAGTCGAACTGGCCATGACCCTTGACTCCTTATTCGAGTCCGGGAAAAAAATCATTTTTTCCAGCTGTTGCCTGCCGATGGATATTCCCAGACTGAACGATACCCTTCGGTCACGTTTATCCGGAAGCTTGATCTCCCACATCGAACCGCCCAATTTCAGGACCAGAATGCGGATTTTGAACAAAAAAGCGTCGGTCCGTGGAGTATTACTTCCAGAGGATATCACCAGATACCTGGCCAGTGAACTGACCGAAGACATCCGACAATTGGAGAGCGGATTGATCGGAATTTCTACCCGCGCCTCCCTGATGGGAGCGGCCATTGACATGACCTTGGCGGAAAGTGTGGTAAAAAATATCGCCCGCCGTCAGAAACAGATAACGATCGACATCATCAAAAAGCTGGTCTGCCAGGAATTCAACGTTCCTGTCCAGGAAATCATGTCGGCGTCCCGAAAACAGGCGGTAACCCGACCGCGACAGATTGCCATGTATCTCTCCCGAAAATACACCGATTCTCCGTTGCAGACCATCGGGAAGAGTTTCAACCGGTACCACGCCACGGCAATGCATTCCATTATTCAGATTGAAAAAGGGATGAGAGAGAATCGATCCCTTTTTCGGCAAGTGGAGATCATCAGCCAAAAGCTCGAAGGCGGGGAGTTTTGATGTTTATTCCCCTTTCGGGTTCGAATCAACCCTGCCTTCCGTCTCGTGCCATTTGTCCATGCTATCCCTTTCAGGTTTGAAAGCAATTGCCTGAGATCACTGATTCATCGTGCCCGCCGTATCGGGGGATGTCATATCATCGTAAATTTCCGATTGGATGTGATAGCTGCTTTCGATGGAACATCGGATACGGACGGCACAGAACCTCCGGCACACCGGATCGTCGATTTGAAAATCTCCGATGCATCCGATAAGATCCTCAGCGAATACTGTTTTCTGATTCTTTTTCATCATCTTCCCTTAATTTCAACACATCCAGCATGGCTTCGTGGATATTCCCATTTGTAGCCAGCAGTTCGGGACATTCCAATGCAAACGGCGCGTTGGCAAAATCCGTCACCATAGCCCCGGCTTCCCGTGCAATGATCCATCCGGCCGCGACATCCCATGGTTTCAAATTCTGTTCCCAAAACCCATCAAACCGGCCACACGCAACATAACACAGATCCAACGCGGCGGATCCCAAACGCCGAATCCCCTGGGCCGCTTTCAAGCACCTGCCCATCCTATCCATAACCGGGTGGTAGATCTCTTTCACATTGTAAGGAAAGCCGGTAACCAACAGGCTTTCGAGCAGAGTCCGGGTTGGTGAAACCCGGATTGGCTCTCCGTTCAACTCCGCACCATGTCCGGATACGGCAGTGAACAACTCGCCACTGACCGGATTCAACACTGCCCCCACTACGACATCTCCCTGGTACTCGAAACCAATGGAGACACAAAATAAACCCAGTTGATGAAAAAAATTGGTGGTTCCATCCAGGGGATCAATAATCCATCGGAACTCCGAATCCGAACCGTCTCCGCCGCTTTCCTCCGCCATGACGGCATGGCCGGGGAATGCCTCGTGGATACACTCAATAATGACGGCCTCAGATTCCAGGTCAGCATCAGATACCAAATCGATATCGCTTTTTTTTCGGGGATTCCTCAGGTTTCCCAAATGCTTCCGTAATACGGCCCCACCACGGTACGCCGCACCGACAGCGACATTTCGGGCTCGAAACAAATCCATTGATGTCATGGTGTTGTCAGCAATTCCTTCTCTCACGGATTGGATCAGAAGAAAACCACTCTCCGTTTTGTCCGTTTTTTCCCGGACTGTTGATTGGTATTGAAAAGAGTACGTTTTTTATATAATCTTTGCCACGGAAGTCAACCTTAATATAGGAAAGACCTCCGGTTTGTCATCTGATACGAATTGCTTCATCCGGTAACCTTTCTCCGGCAGACCGCTCACAAGCGACCGGCCATCGGATTTCCATGACATCCCTGTTCCATCGATCCTATAAGAACGTATATCCTTTTCGACTGGGAACCACTTCCTTCATTCTTCGGGACGACTACGTTCCCAATGTGAGCCAGTTGTCTCCGTTCCTGGATGAAATCGAACTGCTGGTCTTCGAAAGTCATGCCGCCGGGATTCCGTCAGCGGATACTGTCCGGGCCCTGGCCCGTATCGGGAAACAATCTCCTGTTTGTTACAATGTGCATTTACCGATTGATGTCAACCTTGCCGCCCCGACACCGGGAGAGCGCCAGTGGGCATGCGATCGCCTTCTTCAGGTAATGGAAAGACTGTCTCCCCTTTTTCCGACCACTTGGACCCTGCATTTGGATGGAACGGAATACCAGAACCCCGACTTGATTAACCAATGGCAGGATCAAGCTGATAGGGGATTGAAACTTCTGGTCGAAGCCGGAATCGATCTGACGACAGTATCCCTGGAAAATCTGTTTTACCCGGTTTCATACTGGCACCCACTCCTGGAGAAATACCCTGTCCGTATTTGTCTGGATATCGGGCACGCGATCCTGACCGGGCAATCGCCCGCCAACCTGTTCTGCAACTGGGCGGAGAGGATCTCGATCCTACACATGCATGGGGTGTCGGAAGGACAGGATCATCTTCCCTTGTCGCGACTGCCGGATATCGAGGCGAAACCGATGATGCAATTTTTACGGTCATTCCATGGGAGTGTTTCCCTCGAAGTGTTTTCCCTCCCTTTTCTCATTGATTCGCTGATCTGGCTCGAGGAGGCATTCTTCAACGTGCATCCGGACTGTTACAGCTTTCGACCGGCAATCCAATCATCCTTTGACAGGAGAAACTAAATGGTACCCATTCATGTTATGGTCAACGGTATGCCAGGGAATATGGCCGTTCTGGTAGCCCGGCACATCTTGGCTGATTCCCGTTTTAACCTGATACCCTATTCCCTGACAGGACCGGAAATCCCGGATTCCACCTGGTTGGTGGGATCCTCGGTGATCGCCCTGATCCGCCCCAAAGACCGGGAATCCATGACAGAGCGGATTCGAGAAACCAAATCCGAAATCATCATGATCGACTATACCCATCCCACGGCGACCCATGACAATGCGGCGTATTATTGCCGACACGGATTCCCTTTTGTGATGGGCACTACCGGGGGAAACCGGGATCTTCTGACCGAAGCCGTCCGGAATTCGAATATTTCCGCAATCATTGCACCCAACATGGGCAAGCAGATCGTGGGATTTCAGGCGATGATGGCCTATGCGGCCGAACAATTTCCAGGCCTTTTTTCAGGCTATTCCCTGAAGATTCGGGAAAGCCATCAATCCTCCAAAGCGGATACCAGCGGAACCGCTAAAGCGATGATCGGATATTTCAACCGAATGGGAGTCCCTTGCCGGGAATCGGATATTGAAATGATCCGGGATCCGGAAATCCAGAAACACAGCCTGAAGGTGCCCGATGCCTTTCTCGGCGGGCACGGATGGCACACCTATACCCTGACTTCCCCAGATAAAACAGTTTGTTTCGAATTCACGCACAATGTGAACGGCCGAGAAATTTATGTGGGAGGAACTTTGGATGCCGTGGTGTTTCTGTCGAAAAAAACGGCGGAAGGTTCCAAAGGATGCGCATTTGATATGATGGATGTCCTGTCAGCCTCATCACCGGCTATGTAAGCCATAGGATTTCTACCGGATATTTACCTTTTCGCAGGAACTGTCTCAAGCCGTTTTTTTTCGATATTGGGCAATCTGCCGGGACGTGGCAACCAACCGGTTGTCACGATCCCACAATTCTCCTTCAGATTCCAGCAACCCTTCCCGAATAAACCGGGTTCGAAAGCGGCATTTCAGCAATTCCGAAGCATGGGGCTGTTGGATATGAACCGAGTATTCAATAGTCGGAACCCAGGCAACCGGCCCTTGGCTTGCAAAGACAGGTGGGGGAAAGGAATCCCCAAACATGGCCACTGAGGGGAAATCCGGCCTTCGAGGTTGTCTGAACCGGATCCACCCTCGCAACTCAGAGATATCTCCGATTCTTCCGCCCATCCATCCTGAGAACATGGGATCCAGCCGCACATCCAGGTTTTCGTACAGAGTATAACCGGGAATTGCAGGAATCGGGTTACATTGTTCGGGTAAAGCGATATCGGGGGGACCGGTTTCCAATCGTGTTACAGAAGCTTCCGGAGTCGGTTTGGCTAACGTGGCGATCATCCGCACCTTTTCTGTTCCATCCTGATACAGATGAATCTGTCGGCGTTCAAACTGTTTGGAGCAATGGATGGTTTCGGTTGTCAGTCTGGCTTCACCGGGAACACAGCGGGAAATATAGTTGGCGGTCAAGATAGCCGCCGAAAAATTGTCACCGTTCTGTAGGGCCCCAATGGTTAGGATCCCCATCACATATCCGCCATTGGGTATCCCGTTGATGGACCAGTTGGGTGTAATCCGGCTGATGAATCCGCCAAGGCCGTCAGAAACAAGTGCCGTATCGCGGTCAAAAAGGTGGAGAGAGGTGTGTTTGGTTTCACTGACCATGAATCGAAATCCAGCAAAAAACCCGATGCCGGGAACCGGCATCGGGTTTTATAAAGATTTTTCG
>CAZTKB010000083.1:0-12243 GCA_964614125.1 uncultured Desulfobacterales bacterium
AAGGTTCCGCCGGCAGGGTTTTGGACCAGCCGCAGTTTTTCCGGTTCAACTCCCAGACCCGGGCAGATCATGGCGTGATGCAGGTAAATGGCGATGCTCTTGGAATGTATGGTCAGCCGTCCCTCCTCATCAAAATAGGCCAAACCGACATCCGGCTCCATGGTCAGATGCGGTTGCCGCTGGAGATAGTAATCTTTTTCTACCGTACAGGCGGCATTGTTCATCATGGGGGCGGTTTCCTGGCCTTTGGCCAGTTTCTGTTCGAAGTAAACGTTCGGCGTTCCGGGGTGTATGTCCAGCGCGTCATCGGCCATGGCTTCCGGTGCGCTCATGTAAGCGGGCAGTTCTTCCAGATCAACCCGGACATGTTCGGCCGCCGCCCGGGCGTTGGCTTCCGTGTCCGCGGCCACAATGGCAATCGCATCCCCGAATTGAAACACCTTGGTGTCACAAAGAATCGGCCGGTCCCATCCATCCCCTTTATTGGTGGGGAATGTGATCAGGCCGGTGATGCGGTTTTTCCCTTTCACATCCTTATGTGTGATCACCTTGTAAACACCGGGCATTTTTTCGGCTTCGGATGTGTCAATGGCCAGGATGTTGGCGTGGGAAACCCTGGCCTGTACCAAAGCCAGCCGCAAGGTTCCGGGAGGCATTTTCAATCCGACGTCGGCGCCGTAATCCGTCAGACCGGTCACTTTGGCGAGGGCACTGGGCCTGGGATAGGCGGATCCCCATATCCGCTGGTTTTCCGGCATCTGAAAGGACAAATCCTCTACTTTTAATTCCCCCCGAAGTACTTTCGCTGCGTCCATTACGGCATCCACCAGAGGCTTGTATCCGGTACACCGACAGGCATTGCGATTTTTCTGAAACCAATTCCGTATATCCTCCCGGGTTGGGTTTGGGTTGGAATCCAAGAGTGCTTTGGCGGAAACGATGAAACCGGGGCTGCAAAAACCACACTGGGCTCCTCCATGGACTATCCAGGCCAACTGGATCGGATGCAGTTTTTCCGGTTTTCCGATACCCTCGATGGTGGTAATATCCGCTCCGTCCGAAACCCGGCTCATTTTAACGATGCAAGACCGGACCAATTTCCCATCCAGAATAACCGAACACGCTCCGCACTGTCCCTGTGCGCAACCGACTTTTGTCCCGGTCAGTTTGAGCTGTTCCCGCAACGTGTCGGACAGAAAAGCATCCGGGTCTACCACCATTTGATAGGTATTTCCGTTAACAACCAGATTTTTCCGAATCATGTTGATCCTCCTTCCTAAAACGATCGGGTCAACCCGTAACATTCCGGGCTTGATTATCCGTCCATGGTCAGCCGGTTTTTTGAGCCGGTGACACCGTAACGAAATGTTCTTGAAAGGCGATGCCTCCCCCTGCAGGATCCCAGATATCCAGACCCCCTTTCATGAATTGATTATCCGCGAGTCCTTTTCCGTAGGCTCTGGACTCCACCTTCAGGGTATGTCCGAATCCATGTACGACAAAAACCGCCTCGGGATGAATGAAATCCGTGACTTTAGCCCGGATGACTTCCGAATATCCGTTCTGACTGACCCGGACCAACCCTCCGTCTGTGATTCCCAGCTTGGCGGCTTCGCGAGTATGGATCCACAAAAGGTTTTCCGGCATTTGTTCCGAAAGCAGGGGGTTGTTGACAGTATGGCCCTGGGTGTGAACCGCGCACCGGCCGAAAGTCAACCGGAATTGCCCGGACGGGGGGGCTAGTGGGGGAGCATAGGGCTTCAGAGATTCGATACCGGCTTTTTCCAGTCTTCCCGAGATAATTTCGAGCTTTTTGGAGGGGGTTTTGAACGTGGATTCGTCAATCGGCCGGTAAAGGGCCGCATCGGCGACCGGTACGATCCCGGTTTCGTCAAAATCGGAACTTTTCACCCCGGTGGGCTCCAGTTGATAATTCCAGATTTCCTCGATGGAGGAAAACGCCAGGCGGTCCATCCCCAGGCGTTTGGAAAGGCCGGAAATGATTTCCCAATCGGATTTTGTATCGTACCGGGGATCCAGTGCCCGTTTTCTGACAAAAAAATAGGGTTTGAGCCCGTTTTTGCAGGCAATGATACTTTCCCTTTCCAGGTAAGGGGACAGAGGAAGGACGACGTCCGAATACCAGGCGGTGTCAGACCAGGAAAAGGTAACAGACACGAGAAGGTCCAGCTTGTCGAAGATGGTTTTCAGACGTTGGGGTTCCGGAAAACCCATCAGCGGGTCATGGCGGTATGCAATATACGCTTTGACGGGATACGGACTCCCGGAATCGATGGCATGATATATCAGATGGGCCAGCCCCGGACCGTCGGAAATGTGAGGATACTGCGTACCGGCCCCGTCCACCCGCGGTTTGTCCGGTTTCGGGAACAGATTGACCAGGGGTTGGAGGCCCGATTTGCCGAAATGGGAGGGTTTATTTGCCAGGGGTAAGCCGCCCTTAGCGCCATAGGATCCCATCAGGGCGTTGATGATGTAAATGGAACGGCAGGTGTAAAACGAGTCTGTGTATCGGGCGGCCATCCAGCCGGGATGCCAGATGACGGATGGTCTGGCTTTTGCCAGTTCGAGTACAAAAGCCCGGATTTCTTCGGCTGGAACACCGGTCTGGATCTCGGCCCATTCCGGGGAACAGGGTTTGACAAAGGCTTCCAAACGGCTGAAATCCTTGATCCATCGGGTGGCGAATTGCTGGTCATAGAGATTCCGGGCAAGGATTTCATGAATCACCGACAAATTGAACGCATAGTCGGTTCCAGGACGGATGTGGATGAACCGGGTTGCCTTGGTTGCCGAAATATTGGCCCGCACATCGATAACCGTGAGTTTGCATCCTTTTCCCAGGGCATCCATCAGATTGTTGACTTCCTGGACGTTGATTGCTTCGAAGATATTTCGAAGTTGCAGCACAACGTGACGGGCGTTTTTCAGATCATATACGACATCCTTGCGTCCCAGGCCGGAAAAGGATAGGTGGGCATGCTCGACGTTTCTGGCGCAAGACGCGTCATGATTGCTGTAATTGGGGCTGCCCAGCCCTCTGACAAAAGCTTTGTGCAGATCCTGAAACGGGCCTCCCCGGTCTGAAAACGCGATACTTTTTCCTCCATATTCCGACGAGATCTGTTTCATCCGGTCCGCCGCAAAATCGAACGCCTCCTCCCAGGATACCGAGCGCCATTTTCCTTCTCCTCTGGCCCCTTCCCGGATCAGCGGGGTCTGGGGACGCTCCGAATCCAGTATCAGTGTTTTGCCCGCGGATCCTCGGGGGCAAAGGGCTCCTTTCATTGCAGGAATATTGGTGTTGCCTTGGATGAATTGAATTTCTCCATTCTGAACTTCTACCTGAATCGGGCATCGGACCGAACACATACCGCAGATACTGTACACACGCTGACTGGACATCATGCCTCCATGCTTATAACAAACTTGAAATATGGTTTTTTTATTTACCGAATGGGCATTTGGGATACGAACATGTTTTGCATTCCAGGCAAAACGCTCCGTGACCCATGCGGGCGATATCCTCCCGGGTGATGGGGATGCCGGCGAGCAGCCTGGGTAATAACAAATCGAAACTGGTGGTCGGGAAGAAAAGCGCGCATGCCGGGACACCGATCACGGGCACGGATTGGATTCGGGCCAAAAGAGTCATTGCTCCGGGCAAAATAGGTGCGCCATAGAGGATATCTTCGGCACCCGCTTCTATCAGAGCCTGGCGGGTGACATCATCCGGGTCTACGGAAAGACCTGCCGTTGTTACCAGAAGATTGACCCCTGAATCCAGGATGGTTCGGATTCCCTGAACAATCGCTTCCTTCTGGTCCGGAACGATGGCGCTTTTGGTTAATTTGCTCCCATATTTTTCAGTTTTGGCCCGTATGATTGGGATAAAACGATCTTCCACCAAGCCGAGATACACTTCGGTTCCGGTCACCAGAACTCCGACGTCCATCGGTTGCAAGGGTAACACTTGGAACAAGGGACTTCCGGCCAGAATCGACATGGCACGGATGTAGTCTCTGCGAGGCAGATATAGCGGAATCGCCCGGGTGCCGGCAAAAGATCGGTCGTCGTCCAGTACGGTGAAACTGGTCCGGGAGGCGGCCATTACCCCCGGGATTTGGTTGAAAGCTTCCAGCCTTCGATCATCAACGACCAGCAGGCCGGATCGGGTGGCGAAAAAGCTGATTTTTCCCTCCATGGGGGGTTCTTTGAAAGAGACTCCGGGGCCGGCCATTGCCCGCGCGAAGGATAAGGCGGCTTCATTTTCATGCACCCAAGGAGAATCGGGGCCTGATTCCGGTTCGACATAGACCTGATTTTTCCCCATTCTCTGAAGGCGGCACAGATCCCCTGCTCCGATGATGTCCCCTTTGCGAAAAACAGCTCCTTTTGCGATACCTGGTATGATTTCGGTCATATCGTGCAGCACCCGCCTGCCGACGGAGGATTCGACCGGAACGGTCTGTAAGGCCGGAGTCTCCGGTGAATCGACGGGCACCCGATAGGGGGATTGACCTTGGCAGGCACGGCAGATCAACCCGTGGTTTTCGGGATATGCTTCCCGGCACAGCGGGCAGGTGGCGATTTTGTCTTTATGGCGTTTTTTCAGAAAAGCAGGTTGAACCTGAATCGCTTCCACCTGGCAATATTCGGGTCCGGCCTCTCGGATCTGATGCAGGATTAAACGGGAATCTTGTTCTTTCTTGGGTCTGGTTTTGTAGAACCAGGCATACAGTTCGGGATATTTCTGAATGCGGAGGCTGTCAATAAATACCCGAATTCCTTCTCCGGTGTATTTGTCATACAGGCTGACGGCATATCGTCCCAGATTCAGCACCTTCATCCACCCGTTTCCGGTCGTGCAGGGAGTCAGGATCTGAATCGCGTCCGGAAGACAGTATGTTGTTTCCGACAAGGCGTCGTAGAGAATTCCTTTGGGCATTCGCTGCATCGCCAGATCTACCATGACCCCGCCGATAATGACTCCCGGGGCGGCATAGCCGTGAAACGATTCCGCAAGATTAATAAATTCATCCAAGGTGTATTCCCCGATGGGTTGTGTCTTGGATTCCGCCTGTTCAATCATGTGCCGTTTCCTTCCAGATTTCTTCGTTATAGCAAAAAAGACTTAACGAATGGATAGGGCAAATCCGGTTTCGTGTCAATATTTTTAGGTGGCTATCCAAAACCGCTTCCCGTTTTGCCGGATGAGACAGGAAAGAATTCGCAGCAAGGGAAACCGGAGGGGTGTGGAAAAGGCCGTGTGTTACGGCCGGAAACAGGCGTGTTCAGATATGATTCCAGGGAAGACGGCTGATCGGTTGAAATCCTTTTTGCTGCGCTATCAGGTCTAGGTGCACCATCCCGGTCGCGGCCGTATCCAGATGGGGACCGATGGCCTGTTCCCTCACATCCAGACAGGGAAGATACATGCCGCATTTGTGGCAGATATCGACTCGTTCCCCCGGTTCACCCGGAACAGTCAGGTAAATCTGTAAATTTTTGTCTGTATTTTCGCAGACCGGGCAGGCATGCCGATTGAAGCGCCAGTTATGCCCGCAGAGCCAACAATGCAGAAATTTCCGCCCGCCGGTATCTGTCAAAAATTCTCCTGGATTTTCGGAAGGGCCGGCCAGAAAGGCGATTGAGGGAAGTGCTCCGCATACCGGACAATACCCTTTTGACCATGAAACCGTATCGATGGCCTAATGGAATTCCGGGCCGAGAGAACCCAGCACCGTGGAGGTCAGGATATGAAGAATAAATAACAGGGTATCCGGGGAAAAATCGATAGAACGGGCGGAAGCCTCCAATTCCGAAAACCCACCGTCCAGAAGACGTTTCACGGATGATACCAAGGGCAGCTTGCCGGTATGATGGTGGGATAATAGTGCCTCGATCTCCGGTTCGAGCCTAGGAAAGGAGCGGCGGATGGCTGGCAGCATGATGTCAGCCGCCATATCAAAGGGTGTTGTCAACATATCCAGGGATACGGAGTGAAGAAACGGGACTCCAGACATCATTCGGTCGTGAAATGGCTGTATTTCCCAGTGAGGGATGTGCGGGCGTATCGGTTCGATGCAGGCCATTTTCTCGGAAAATAGAGCTGCGAAAGGCCGAACCAGTTCTGAAACGGCAGGTCGACGTTGCAGGATGTTTTCCAGGGTTGCCGTGATATTCTGATCCATCATCTTTTCCGTTGTCGTGGGTTGCTTACGGTTCGAATCCGCCAGAGTCTTCCCATGTTATTTTTCTGCGGAATCTCCGGGCCGGCCAGGCCCGGAGATTTTCAGATAGGGCGATTACCCTTGCAGTAAAGATTCCAGGGTTCGTTTGAACGGGGAAATCGCATGAGCGAGAAACTTGGAACGGCTGATTCCGGTGTCCTGTTGTGCCACGCTGAACTCATGATACCGCTTGGGATCGTCGGTCATGAGATAGATAACGTTTACGGAGTCCGCATCCGCCAGCATGGATTTCGGATAGGTCTTTTGGAGTGTTTCCAGTCGGGACTTGGCCAGTGCAAGCATGTTTTCATAGTCACCGAAGTTCATCGCGCCGGTAGGACATGCCTTGACACATGATGGAACGAGGCCATGGGAAATCCGGTCAAAACACATCGTGCATTTGGAGATCTGCCCGGTTGTCGGGTTTCTCCGGGGTATGTTGTATGGACACGCTTCCCGGATTTCCTCGAAATCCTGTTCCGAGATCTGGGATGTTTTTTCGGTATAGACTACCGCGCCTGTTTGGGGATCTTGGAACATCGCCCCTTCCACCAAGGCTCCGCCGACGGCGATGCAGGGCGGGTCTTGGCAGTGGCGACACTGGTCCGGGAAAAAAACCCACCGGATGGTGGTTCCGTCGAGGTACTCGCTGAACCGGACCAGTTTGTGGTTGTTGGGATTCAGATCCTCCGGATTCTGGTGGGAGCCCCGTTGTTTGGTTTGGTTGGGGGGAAGCCCGTTCCATTCCTTGCAGGCAATCTGGCACCCACGGCAAGCGGTACATCGGGATGTATCAATGAAGATGGCTTTTGGCATCGTGTTCACTCCTTATGAATCGGCGGATCCCGAAGGATCCGCCTGTTAATTCGGAATCAGCCGATCTCCGTGAGTTTTTCGGCCTTCTTCACATTGACCAGGCAGGCCTTCAACTCAAAGATGGTGGTATTCGGGTCCGCAACCGAGGGGGTGAGCCGATTGGTGGAATCACCGCATTTCGGTGTGGTCCATCCGTAGCAGAAAGGCATTCCGACCAGATGCACGGTTTTCCCCTGGACGGTAAACGGACGGATGCGAACGGTAACCATCGCTACTGCCTCGACCTGGCCCCGAACATTTTCGACAATGACACCGTCTCCATTCTGGATACCCTTTTCTTTGGCCAGTTCCGGACTCATTTCAATATAGAGCTGAGGCTCCGCTTCCAGGAGATTCGGTACATTGCGGGTTTCTCCTCCGCCACACCAATGTTCGGTCAGGCTGTAGGTGGTTAGAACGATTGGATAGGAGGAGTCTCCGGGTTTTACCAGCTTGTCGAGGTCTCCGGAAACAGACTTGTACAGGGGACTGCTCAGTTGAGAAGAAAATGGATGACTGGTCAACGGGGTTTCCACCGGCTCGTAGTGTTCCGGGAACGGACCATCCACGCGGCCGGGGCCGAACAGTGCACCCATCCCCATTGATTGCATGATAAATGGATATTTTCCTTTTTCATCAGCCATGGGAGGCCAGGGACCGTCAGGAACGTCTCCCACCCACTTGCCGTCCTGCCATTCGATCAGGGCCTTTTCAGGGTTCCATGGCTTGCCGGTTGGATCCACCGAGGCACGATTGTAGATGATCCGTCGGTTGACCGGCCAACACCAGGCCCAGTTGGGATACAGACCGAGTTTTTCCTGCATCGGAGTTTGCTTGGGATCCCGCCGTTTTGTCTTGTTTCCTTCCTCCTGGGTAAAGCTGCCGGTGTAAAGCCAGTTCAGGCTCGAGGTGGTTCCATCGGCCTGAAGCGCTCCGAAAGTGGGGACCAAATCCCCTTTTTTGTATTGTTTTTCCCCTACCTTGGTGTCGGTGAGGAAAAAACCGTTGATCCGTTTTGTCCACTCTTCTGCCTGGTAAGTTTGGGGCCAATCCTGCAGTGTAATGGCTTCTGGAAGAACGCCGCCCTCCTTCAGATATTTATTGCGGACGATATTCATCAACCCGACCAGCATGAACCCGAAAGGCTTGGCGTCATAGGCCGGCTCTATGGCCTTATGATGCCAGAGCACCCATCTTCCACTGTTGCTGATTGTTCCTTCCTTTTCGATCCGGTGCGCGGACGGAAGCAGAAAATACTCGGTTTTTATCGACTTGGGATCCACTCCCGGGCGGCGCCAGTTATCTGTCGTTTCGCTGTGATGGAGTTCCGAGGCTACGACCCAGTCCAGTTTATCCATAGCGGCCCTGGCTTTGTGGGTGTTGGCCAGGGAATTCATCGGGTTCAAACCGAAGATGAAACCTCCACGGATTTTTCCATGCAGCATTCGGTCAAACAGAAACATGTAGGAATAATCCACGCCCTTTTCCACCTTGGGAAGCAGGCCGTAACAGAAATCATTATCCGATTTGGCGTTTTCCCCATACCATCCTTTCAGCAGGCTGGTGAGATATTTGGGTTTGTTCTGCCACCAGTTCGCACTTTTGGGGTCCTTGCAGGCAGGGGTGTTGGCCTGATTGTAATCGGCCAGCGTCTGCCAGTCAGCAGTAGGAACAGCCATATATCCGGGAATAATATGATACAGAAGGGCGTGGTCGGTGGACCCCTGTACGTTGGGCTCGCCGCGAAGTGCGTTGACACCACCGCCGGGAATTCCCATGTTTCCCAAGAGCAATTGGATCATGCAGGCGGCACGGATGTTCTGCACGCCGACGGTGTGCTGCGTCCATCCCAGCGCGTACATGACGGTTCCGGCCTTGGTACCGGTTCCGGTGGCACTGTAGGCTTCATATACCTTCAGCAGGTTTTCCGGTGAAACTCCGGTGATGGAGGAAACGTTTTCCAGGGTATAGCGTGAATAGTGTTTTTTCATCAGCTGAAACACGCAACGGGGATCCTGGAGGGTTTTGTCTTTTTTGACCCCGGCATCGTCGGTTTCAAAAGACCAGGTTTTGGTGTCGTATTTTCTCGCTTTGGGATCGAAACCGCTGAAAAGGCCGTCCTGAAAGCCGAAATCCTTGTTCACCAGGCAGGGAGCATTGGTGTATTCCACCACATATTCCCGGAAAAATTTCTCATTTTCGAGGATGTATTTGATCATTCCTCCCAGAAAAGCAATATCCGTTCCCGATCGGAGCGGAACATGCAGGTCGGCCTTGGCCGATGTCCGGGAGAATTTGGGGTCCACATGGATCACCATCGCACCCTTGTCCTTGGCGCGCATGACCCATTTGAAGGAGATGGGATGATGCTCGGCGGCGTTGCTTCCCATGATGAGAAACGCGTCCGCATTTTTCAGATCGATCCAGTGATTGGTCATTGCCCCGCGTCCAAACGACTCTCCCAGAGCCGCAACGGTGGGACTATGTCAGGTACGTGCCTGATGGTCCAGGTGAACGATTCCCAATCCCCGGGCCATCTGGTGAGCGACAGCGCATTCCTCGTTGTCTGCATGGGATGTACCGATGAAAAACATGGAATCCAGTCGATTGACCGTCTGTCCTTTTTCGTTTTTGGCGACCAGGTCCTTGTCCCGAACCGCTTTCACGCGGGCGGCAATCTGTTCTAACGTCCATTCCCAGGACTTTTCCTCCCATTTGGAACTTCCAGGTGCCCGGTACAGCGGCCTTTTGATCCGTTGTTCATTGCTGGTCATGGAAAGAAGGGCCGCTCCCTTGGCGCAAAGGGCTCCCTCGTTGATGGGATATTCCGGATCCCCTTCCGTGCTGATCAGCTTACCGTCTTTTACATGGGCGATGATATGACAGCTTACGGAACAAAACGGGCAAATGGTGACCACCTCACGGGCGCCCTCAATTTTCAGGGAGGAGGTGTATGCCTCTACAGGCTTGATGTTTACTCCCAGTTGCAGCAGAGACAGACCCATTACGCCTGCTCCGGTGACCTGCATAAATTCCCGCCGATTGTAATTCATGCTTGCCTCCTTTCCAAGGTGCATTCCCCATACGTTGTTGTTCCACCATGAGTTTTCCGATCCGGTTTCATCTACATGGATCGGAAACAAAACGCATTTTCTGGCTTCCCCGGTACCATCCAACAGATGTACCCGTGAACCAATTGGGTGGGAATGTCAATGGAAAAATGAAAGAAAATATAACAAATTTAATATGTTATTATAAACATAATTGGGAGGCGGTGTTTTTTTGAAGGTGGTAGGATCTCATGCGGGATTGGTAATATCTTGGCCGGAAGGCTCCGGCCGTGGAAATAAAGAAGGTTGTCCGGAGGGGGAATCGGGTGTTTCATCAGCCGGATAACCGTCCGGATATTCGGAAACAGGAAAGGGAAAAATCTTTCGGCAGGATGTTAGGGCGAACTGTTCCACCTCTGCATACCATTTCCGGAAACAAATCATCATATGCTCTCCTTCCGCTGTCAAATGGTAACCAGAGCGGTTCCCTTTTTTTTTTAATACCAGGGGAAACCCCAGCGCTTTTTCTGTTTTTTTGATTTTTCCCCATGCGGCCCGGTAGGACATGCCCAATTGGGCTGCGGCCGCATGGAGGGACATCCCGGAATGGATGGATTCCAGCAATTTTTGACGACCCAGTCCGAAAAGGGTTCCATTACGGTTTTCCAGCCAGAGATGAAGACGCATGACGGACTGCTCTACAGGAAGCATGTGCCCGGGGGAATCGGGCACATGCGATAGGGAGGAGCCGTTATTCATTGAGGCTTCCTGCATGGGCATGGTGGGAAGCCTCAGGATGCGGCCGAGGTATCAATCTGGGCTTTCTGCAGCCGACCGGAAAAATCCACGTACACGGTTTTCCACTCTGTGAAAATATCGAATACGGTCCATCCTCCTTCCCGGTGCCCGTTTCCGGTTCCTTTGACACCGCCGAACGGCATATGCGCCTCGGCACCGATGGTTGGGGCGTTAATGTAGGTAATTCCCGCTTCCACATCCCGAATTGCGGCAAATGCACGGGAGACATCGGAAGTGTAGATGGAAGAGGAAAGGCCATACCGGCAGTCGTTGGCCAACGAAACAGCTTCTGAAAAGGATTCGGCTTGGCTGACCGCCAGTACGGGACCGAAGATTTCCTCATGGAATATTGTGTGAGAAGGGATCACATCCGCAATGATGGTCGGCTGAAAAAAATTGCCATATACCAGATCTCCTCCCTCGACCCGGGACCCGCCGCACATCAACCGGCCCCCTTCTTCCAGGGCGATCCGGACATACTGAGAAATCACATCCAGTTGCCCGGCGGTAATGACCGGACCGACTTCGGTCCCTTCTACCAGACCGGGACCCAACCTCAACGCCTTGGTTTTTTCCACCAGTTTTTGGAGAAAAGGCTCATAGACATCCACATGAAGAATCAGCCGGGACGTAGCGGTGCAACGTTGGCCGGTCGTTCCGAAAGCACCCCACAGGACTCCTTCCAATGCCATATCCATGTCGGCGTCCGGCATTACAATCTGGGGATTTTTTCCGCCCATCTCCAAGGAACATTTCTTGTTCATGTCTCCACATATCCGGCCGAGTTTGCGCCCGATTTCGGTGGAACCCGTGAAGGCGATCAGATCAATATCTTCCCGGCGGGCCATCTGTTCCCCGATTTCCCCTTTTCCGAGGAGCAGGTTGAAAACTCCGGGCGGGAACCCCGCTTCTTCCAGGATTTCCGCAAAGATCACACCGGAATGCGGAGCTTCTTTGGAAGGTTTGAATATAACGGTGTTTCCGCAGGCCAAGGCCGGAAGAATTTTCCATGATGGAACGGCGACCGGGAAATTCCATGCCGTAATAATGCCACATACACCTACCGGTACGCGAAACGACAGATTCATTTTGTCAGGGAGTTCGCTTGGTGCGTTGTATCCGAACAGGCGGCGGGTTTCCGCCGCGGCGTAGTAGGCGGTATCAATGGCTTCCTGAATATCGCCTCGGGTTTCGAAAACCGGTTTGCCCATTTCTCGGGTCATGATTCGGGCAATCCTGCCTTCTACGGTGCAGGCAAGCTCTTCGGGATTATCCGGCATAATTTT
>CAZTKB010000084.1:0-12179 GCA_964614125.1 uncultured Desulfobacterales bacterium
TAATACTCATAGCGTTTGTTTGTTCCAGTTGTTGCAAAACCAATGTCTTCTTTTTTCCCTGAGTATTTATCATTTTCCGCCATATATGCCTCTTGGCCTACACGAATACTTCCAAGATTCGCCTTGGCCTCACTCTGCTGCGCCTTACACTGATAGTTCAGGAAATTCGGAATCGCAATGGCGGCCAGGATGCCGATGATGGCAACGACGATCATCAGTTCGATCAGGGTGAAACCTTTTTCAGAAGTTCTGAATTTTTTCAACATGACAACTCCTCCTTTTGGGTATGTGGGTACCAGATGGAAACGAAAAATTATGTACAAAAATTGACTTCATCTGGGAGAATACTTTCGACCGGCCGTTCGTTTTTTTCTCCACTCATTGTTCGATGACAAGTAATGCATCAACAATGCCAAACATTCTTTGTGGGTAAAACAATTTTCCACAGCCGTTTTAGTATCCGAATTTACAATTGATATTTTTTCTTTTCGTTTCCGTTGGCTTGTTTCCCGTTTTCGGAGGAGATCGGATATCCCGGTTACCGGCCCCCTGAATCTGACAAAAAATAAAATTCGCCTGACAAATTTTGTAACCAGACCCGAAATCCGCCGTTGTTCAGAAACCCGCCTTTTCCTTTTCGGCTTCCCGGAGAAGTTCCATCGCGATCTGAATGTCGTAGGCGGTCATCGGATTGATGGTTTTGCTTTCGTAGATCCGGCTGGCCTGCCGGATGGCGTCGTAGGGAACCCAGCCGTGTTTTTCCCACATTTCGGGGTCATCCGCATTCATGACCCGGAAACAGACATCGTCCTTTTCCAGCTGAACATACATCTTGATGCGCTTGTTGGCCGGATTGGGGTAATAGTAGAGTCCGTTGTCGTCTTTCATCTTCCGTTCAGTCTCCTGGTGATTCCAAACAAGATACCGGCCGGGGGCCGGTCAACATCTCCGCCGCCAAATTTTCGTAATGTCCGGCTTCTTCGTCCTTTCCCCGCTTGCGGCATCCGACGGCATAAATCCGGCATTTCCGGACCAGCGTGTCCAACGCCGCCTGGTATTGTTCCGGGGTCAGGTTTCCGGATTTCATAATACCATATATAGATTGGATGCGGTAGCTGTCCAGAAGGGGGAGCCGGGAAAGCTGGTCCGCATGTCCGCCCCGCTTGACCACCAGCCGATCGGGGATCAGATGGACCGGATATCGGCAGGAAATCCGCAGCCAGAGATCATAGTCTTCACAGGCCGGAAAACGCTCGTTGAAGAAACCGACACGGGAGAAGATATCCCGCCGCATCATCACCGCGGACGGGCTGACCAGGCACAGTTCCAATGACGGCTCGAAAATCATGCCGGAGGGTTTTTGGTGGCGTTTTCCGGGATTGACCCGGACGCCGTTACGGATCCAGATTTCATCCGTCTGGCAGATCCAGGCCGCTGGGTGGGAGGCAAAAAAATTCATCTGGGCTTCGACTTTGGCCGGAAGCCAGAGGTCGTCGGAATCCAAAAGGGCGATGAATTCCCCTTGGGAGTGGGCGATGCCCCGGTTTCTTGCCGCGCTGACACCCCGGTTGGGTTGGGTGACGACCTCCAGCGCGGATCCGTATGCTTTCAGGATTTCCGGGGTTTCATCCGTGGACCCGTCATCGACGACAACCAGTTGGATGTCCCGATAGGTTTGGGCCAACACGGAGTCAATCGCTTCCCGCAGCATTCCGGCCCGGTTGAAAGTCGGAAGAATGACACTGACCGCCGGTGTTATGGCTTCATCTCTCCCAGTTGCCGGTATCCGTCTTTCACCAGCTCTTTTTCAGCGTCGGTGCGGCAGTTTCCTTCGGCCTTTTTCATATAGTAGAGTCCGGTGTCCGTTTCTCCCTGTTTGCCGTATGCCAGACCCTTTCCGACAAACGCCGGCGCGAATTCGGAGTCCAACTCCAGCGCACGGTCGAATTCCCGGATCGCGGCATCGAACTTGTCGATTTCCAGAAAGGTCATGCCGTTATAGACATGCCGTTCGGGCGTATCGAGGGGCATGTTGGGATAGGGGGTGATCGGGCCGCAGGCGGCACCGGTCAGTACCAGAAGGGACAACCAGGATGCAACCAATCGATTCACGTCTGCCTCTTTGTAGGTTAGTCAGGGATACGAGACTATAGTCAACGGCGATGCCATAGTCAATCATTTCTGGTGACCGTCGTCCCTGTTCCGGTTCCCGGCGTTTCGCGTTCGCCCATCTCTCCTACCTACACCCGTCCTCCGCTCCACCGCAGTTTGGCCTTTACAATGTCGAAATAGTTCTGGCCCGGAATGTTGATCATGTGGACAGGATAGGGGCTTTTGCGAATGATCACGGTATCCGCTTCCTCCATTTCCAGGCCGGCCTGTCCGTCGAAAGTCACCATGATGTTTCGGGATTTCCGCTCCAGGCCGATCTCGATGGTGAGGCTGTCGGGAATGATGAGCGGGCGGATGGTCAGGGTGAAAGGGCAGATCGGAGACAATATGATCCCGGGCACATCCGGATGAAGTATCGGCCCTCCGGCGGCCAGGGAATAGGCGGTGGAACCGGTGGGCGTGGCGATGATCAAACCATCGGCCTTGTAGGTGGTCAGGTACCGTCCGTCCAAAAGGGTCCGGATGCTGGCGAGCCGGGCAAGGGCCCCCTTGTTGATCACCACGTCGTTCAACACCGTTTCGTGGGCGATCTCCTTCTGGTTCCGATGCAGGGTCACATCCAGCCGCATGCGGGTGCGGGTGGAGAATTTCCGGTCCAGAATGGCGGAAGCCACATCGAACAGGCTTTCCTCCGCGGTTTCCGCCAGAAATCCCAGCTCTCCGAACTTCACGCCCAACACCGGGATTTCCTGGTCACTGATCCATCGAACCGCGCTGAGAAAGGTTCCATCCCCCCCCAGGACAATGACACAGGATAGAAAATCCGGAGCCTTGTCCTGATGGGAGTTCAGTGCCCCCATCCCGCACGGCCAATTGCACCGGGTAATCACGGATACCCCATGACCGGTCAGCCAATCCTTCAGCCGGTCGGCCATGGCCATGGCTTTTTCGTCGTTTTTGACAACCAGCGCGATATGTTTCAAATGAGAATGGTTCTCCTGTTGAAAAGGATCCTTAGCTGGTATATGGTATACGGCATGGTATTGAAATGCAACCGGTTTCCCGGATTTTGGCCGTCATTTCCCTTGACGGAAGCCATTGGAATCCATTATAAAAGCTAAAAAGGATTCATTTTGGTGTACATCCTGCGATTCATCACCATTCTAACGAAGGAGAAAACAGGCATGAGAACAAACGGTACCCGAAAACTTCTGACAGCGGCGGCAATGGCATTTTTTGTGGTTTTCATGATCACGGGCAGTGCGGCGGCCGAAGAGACATTGAAAATCGGTGTCGGCGGTGCCCACAGCGGCGACTTGGCATCCTACGGCCTGCCCATTGTCAAGGCTGCCAAGCTGGTGGTGGAAGATGTCAATGCCAAGGGCGGCATCCTGGGCAAAAAAGTGGAAATCGTGGCTGAGGATGATGTGTGCAAACCTGAAGTGGCAACGAATACGGCCACCAAACTGGCTTCGGTCGGTGTACCGGTGGTTGTCGGGCATGTGTGCAGCGGCGCCACCAAGGCGGCCCTGGGCATTTACAAATCTTCCAAAATCATCGCCATGTCCGCGTCGGCCACCAACCCGGATCTGACCCAGAGCGGGGAATATCCCAATTTCTTCCGGACCATCGCCTCGGACGACGCCCAGGCCAAGCTGGAAGTCGATTTTGCCATCGACAACCTGAAGCTCAAGAAACTTGCCGTGCTGCATGACAAGGGTGACTATGGCAAGGGACTGGCGGAATTCGCCAAAATCTTCATCGAAAAATCCGGCAAAGCGGAAGTGGTGCTGTTTGAAGGAATCACCCCGGGTGCCGTGGACTATTCCGCGGTTGTCCAGAAAATCAAGAAATCCGGCGCGGAAGGCGTCATTTTTGGCGGATATCATCCGGAAGCCTCCAAGATTGTCAGCCAGATGCGTAAAGACAAGATGAAAACCGTTTTCATCTCCGATGACGGCGTGAAAGACGATACCTTCATCAAAGTCGCGGGCAAGTATGCCGAGGGCGTGTATGCCACCGGTCCCAAAGACACCTCCAAGAACCCGATGGACAAAGCCGTCCGGGAAGCCTACAAGAAAGCCTACGGCGAAGATGTCGGCGTGTTCTCCATCAACGGGTATGCCGCAACCCAGGCACTGCTGAACGCGATTCAAAAGGCCGGGTCCACGGATTACGACGCCATTGTCAAGGCGCTGCGGACCGAGTACGTGGAAACCCCGCTGGGAAAAATCAAGTTTGACGAAAGAGGGGACGCCATCGGAGTCGGTTTCTCCGTGTATCAGGTCAAAGATGGAAAATATGTAGAAGTGGTCCACTGATTCGGTACGGATCGGTTGTCATGCAGGGGGACGGAGGCGAAAACGCATTCCTCCCCCTGTTTTTTTTATGCGCGGATTCTGACAGGCGGCTGTGATACCGGACGCTTCCGGATTACTTCGATTTCTCACGATTTTCCGATCAAAAGGCTCCGATGGAATATTTTCTCGAACTGTTTCTGGGCGGGCTGACCCGCGGCAGCATCTATGCGCTGATCGCCCTGGGCTATACGATGGTCTACGGAATCATCGAACTGATCAATTTCGCCCATGGAGAGATCTACATGATCGGCGCGTTCACCGGACTCATCGCCGCGACGATCCTGAACGTGTATGGGTTTGACCAGCTCTCGGTGATTGTTCTGACCACCGTCCTGGCCGCAATCTACTCCGCGGCCTACGGGTTTACCGTCGAAAAAATCGCCTACAAACCATTGCGCCACGCGCCCCGGCTATCCCCCCTGATCAGCGCGATCGGGATGTCGATTTTTCTGCAAAACTATGTCCTGCTGGCCCAGACCTCCGATTTTCTCCCGTTTCCGGCTTTGATTCCGGACTTTGAATTCTGGGAACCCTACAGCCATATCCTGAGTGCATCCGAGCTGGTTATCCTGCTCACTACGGCAATCGTAATGGTCGGCTTGACCCTGGTCATCAAGTTCACCCGGATCGGCAAGGCCATGCGGGCTACGGCCCAGGATCGGGTGATGGCCATGCTGGCGGGGGTCAATGTCAACCGGGTGATTTCCATGACCTTTGTCATCGGTTCTTCCCTGGCGGCGGTCGGCGGGATTTTGATCGCTTCCCATATCGGGCAGATCAACTTCTATATCGGTTTTCTGGCCGGCATCAAGGCCTTCACCGCGGCGGTGCTGGGAGGGATCGGGAGCATTCCGGGGGCGGTTCTGGGCAGCATGGTGCTGGGGTTGACGGAAAGTTTCGCGACCGGATACGTGTCCAGCGATTATGAGGACGTATTCGCGTTCGCCCTTCTGGTGATCATTCTGATTTTCCGGCCCGCCGGTCTGCTGGGGCGGTCCACCACACAAAAGGTCTGAGCATGTTTTCTGTCGCAGAGATCAAGAAATCCGTTCTGACGGCCGCCTGGTTCATGTTTTTGACATTTCCGATCATGGTCATCCGGGTCAATCCCATTGAAAAACTGGTGGTGTGGCGCTGGGAAAACATGATGTATATCGGGATCGGAACCTTTTTCCTGTCGTTTCTGTGGCGGTATCTCATGCGGAAAAAGGAGATGGGCGCCAAAAAGGCGGAGGAGGGGATAAAATCCGATACCACCTTCATGGAATGGGTGACAGCCTCGCCCCGGCGGTATGTGCCGGTGCTCATTTGCCTGGGGATTGTCGCGGCCCTGTTTCCGTTTCTGGTATCCACCTACCAGGTCAACATCATGATCACCGCCCTGATGTATGTGGTGTTGGGGCTGGGATTGAACATCGTGGTGGGGCTGGCCGGCCTGCTGGATCTGGGGTATGTGGCCTTTTACGCTGTCGGCGCCTACAGCTATGCCCTGATCAACCACCACTGGGGCCTGGGTTTCTGGACCATTCTCCCGGTCGGGGCGATTTTGGGTGCCTTTTTCGGAATTCTGCTGGGCTTTCCCGTGCTCCGGCTCCGGGGGGACTATCTGGCGATCGTCACCCTCGGCTTCGGGGAGATCATCCGCCTGATTCTGGAAAACTGGAACGAATTTTCGTTCGGCCCCAGTGGAATCAGCGGTATTTCCCGGCCCGGGCTGTTCGGTCTGGAACTGACCCTGAACCAGTCCATCATCTACCTGTATTATATCATGATCGGCATGGCCCTGTTCACCATTTTCGTGGTGAACCGGCTTCAGAACTCCCGAATCGGCCGCGCGTGGGTGGCCCTCCGGGAAGACGAGATCGCCTGCCAGGCCATGGGGATCGACAAGACGCGGACCAAGCTGACCGCATTCGCCCTGGGAGCCACCTGGGCCGGCATGGTCGGAGTGATTTTTGCGGCCAAGACCACGTTCATCAATCCGGCCAGCTTCACATTCCTGGAATCGGCCATGATTCTGTCGATCGTGGTTCTGGGAGGCATGGGCTCCATCGTGGGGGTCATCATCGCGGCCATCACCCTGATTTTGCTGCCGGAGTATCTCCGGGCCTTTTCGGAATACCGCATGTTGATATTCGGGGCTGTCATGGTGATCATGATGGTGTTTAGGCCCCAGGGGATCATCGCCAATGTCCGGCGGACCTATCATTTTCCGGAAAAGAAAGCCGATTCCAGCGGGCGGCCCGAAACCGCCTGATTTTTAACCTGAAAAAGAACGTGTTGAATCAACCATGAATCCGATTCTGGACGTAGTCAACCTGACCATGGATTTCGGCGGCCTCCGGGCCCTGGATCATGTGAACATGCAGATTTCCCAAGGGGAAATCGTCGCCCTGATCGGGCCCAACGGGGCCGGGAAAACCACTTTTTTCAATTGTATCACCGGCATCTACAATCCGACGGCCGGAGATATCACGATTCATCCGCCGCGCTCCAAAAAGGAGGAGAAAGGCTACCGGATCAACGGGCTGAAACCCAACCAGGTCACTGAACTGGGGATGGCCCGCACCTTTCAGAATATCCGGCTTTTTCCGAACATGACGGTTTTGGAGAATGTGATGATCGGCCGTCACTGCCGGACGGCCAGCGGGATCGCGGGGGCGGTTTTCCGGGGGCCTGCCACCCGGCGGGAAGAGCAGCATGTGGTCGATGCCAGTTATGAGATTCTGAAAAAAATCGGGCTGGCGTCCCATGTCAACGATCTGGCCAAAAACCTTCCCTACGGCGCCCAAAGAAGGCTGGAGATCGCCCGGGCCATGGCGACGGAACCGTTTCTGATTCTTCTGGACGAACCGGCGGCCGGAATGAATCCGACCGAAACCCGGGAGCTGGATGAGCTGATTACCCGGATCCGGGACCAGGAGCATATCTCCATTCTGCTGATCGAGCACGACATGAAACTGGTGATGAGTCTTTCGGATCGGATCTATGTCATGGATTACGGGAAAAAAATCGCCGAAGGGACTCCGCAGGAAACCCGCAGCAACCCGGTGGTGATCAAGGCGTATCTGGGAGAGGATATCCATGCTGGAAGTTAAGGGAATCTGTACCTACTACGGAAACATTCAGGCGCTGAAAGATGTCAGCATGGACGTGGCCGAAGGGGAAATCATCGCGCTGATCGGCGCCAACGGAGCGGGCAAAACCACCACCCTCATGTCCATCTCCGGAATTACGCCCCCTCGTTCCGGCGAGATACGGTTCGAAGGGCAGCCCATCCATGGAATGAGCCCGGACCGCATTGTTTCCATGGGAATTTCCCAGGTTCCGGAAGGCCGGCGGATCTTTCCCTATCTTACCGTCACCGAGAACCTGGACATGGGGGCTTTTCTGCGCCGGGACAAGGAACAGATCAAACAGGATATGGATTATGTCATGGACCTGTTTCCCATTCTGGCGCAGCGGCGGAACCAGGCCGGAGGCACCCTGAGCGGCGGGGAGCAGCAGATGCTGGCCATTTCCCGGGCACTGATGGCACGGCCGCGTTTGCTGCTGCTGGATGAGCCTTCCCTGGGGCTGGCACCGTTGATTGTGAAGCAGATATTTGAAATTATAGAAAAAATAAACCAGGAAAACAAGACCACCATCTTTTTGGTGGAACAGAACGCCAATATGGCCCTGCAGGTCGCCCATAAGGGGTATGTGATGGAAAACGGCCGAATCACCCTGGTCGATTCGGCCCGAAACCTGCTGGATAATGACGATGTCAAACGTGCCTATCTGGGCATCTGATGGCTTCGTAAAAAGTCCGGATGCTTCGTTGCGCTGCGTTCTTCGTCACTGCGGCGTACGACAAGTACGCCTCATTCCTCAGGATTTGCGCGCCTTGCCTGCGAACTTTTTTCAAAGCCATCTGAATTTTAACTTTTCATGATTTCATCGGGTTTTAGTCCGAACGGAATGCCGGAAAACGGGGGAATGTGACATGATTGTTTTCGACGGAACCTACCGGCTGCCTCTTCCGAGGGGCCGCGGCCGCCGATTGCCCCGCAAAGCATGGGAACTGTCGTGCGATCTCAAAGTGATCGACATGGAGATGGCCCAACCCGGAATACGGCATCTCAAGCGCTATGTGGTGATCGCCACGGAAACCACGGAAACCCCCATGAAAACCAGCGCCGCCGAAACTCTGGGAAAGCGGATTTTCCGGGATTTTCAGTTGACCCGGGAAAACGTGCTGTGGCTGGAAAGCCGGGTTCCGGGCCGCCTGGAAGCGGCGATATTTACACCAATCCCGTCTTTGGACGAGGAAACCCATTATCAGATTTCCTGGCGGCCCGCCCTGGAGAATGAGCTCAAACTGATTGAATCGTTTCTGGTTCGATGAAGCTGCGGTTTCTTCTCCTGACCCTGACGCTTCTGGCGTTTCTGTCGGTTTCCGTCAGCGGGTACCTGTACTATTCCAGCCTCCGGGACTCCGCCTATATCGAGGCCGAGCAAAATGCGGCGGCCCGGGTCAACGCGATCCATCGAAATCTTCTTGCCTTTTTTTCCGAAAGCATCCGCCCGGTCAAGATCATGGCCGGCATGAGTCCGCTTGTGCAGGCGCTCATCCAAAAAGACCCGGATTCCCGGAGGGGGGCGGACACCATCCTGGACTATTTCAACGCCAGTCTGGGTTCCAGTGTCTGCTATCTGATGGACTGGGAAGGACTGACTGTCGCCACCAGCAACCGGAATGATCCCGATTCGTTTTTCGGAGAAAATTTTTCGTTCCGCCCCTATTTTCGCCAAGCCATCGAGGGTGCCCCCGGCGCCTACCTGGCGTTGGGAGCCACATCTAACCTGCGGGGCGCCTATTACAGCCATCCCGTCTATTCGCCGGATGAGGTGAATCCGATCGGTGTGGCCGTGATCAAGGTGTCTATCGATTCGATCGAGGAAGAGATCGGGTTGATGGATGACGGGATGGTTCTGATCACGGATCCGGACGGAGTCATCTTCATTTCCAATAAAAAAGAACTGCTGCTGCATCTGGTCTGGCAGCTTCCCGACTCGGATGTCGACCGGATCCGGCAAACCCGGCAATTCGGGGACGGGCCTTTTCCCTGGGCCGGATTCCGCCGGATCGATGGACGGCACGCACAGGATTCCCGGAATGTGGTCTACCAGTTCTATGAACGGGAACTGCACAGCTACCAGGGGTGGCGGATCCTGTATCTGAAGGATCTGAAATCGATCGCCCGCAGCGTTTCCGACCCCCTGATTCAGATTTCCGGACGCATCGGGGTCTGGCTGCTGTTGTTGATCGGTGGTTCGGTGCTTTTTTTGTACGGGAGGGCCAGCCGGGAGATCCACAGGCGGAAAGAGGCGGAGCAGGCCCTGACGGAGAGCATGCGCAGGTACCGGTACCTGTACCATCATACGCCGGCGATGCTGCATTCCATTGACAGCGCGGGCGTCCTGATCAGTGTGAGCGATTACTGGCTGGAGGTGCTGGGATATTCCCGGGAAGAGGTGATCGGCCGGCGGGTCAGTGAGTTTTACACTCCGGAATCCCGGAATACCGCAGAGCAGATCGTCATTCCTCAGTTTTTTCGAACCGGGTTCTGCAAGGACGTGCCCTACCGATATGTGAAGAAAAACGGAGAAGTGATCGATGTCCTGCTGTCGGCCATTGCCGAACGGGATGAACGGGGCGTCATCGTCCGCTCCTTGTCGGTTTCCATCAATATCACGGAACGGAAAGAGGCGGAGCAGGCTCTGATCCAGGCACGGGATGACCTGAAACGGTATTCCCGGAAACTGGAAATCGAAATGGCGGGCCGAACCCGGGAAATTTCCGGCATTTTGCAATATACACCGGATTGTATCTACCTTAAGGACCGGGACAATCGGTACCGGCTGGTCAACTCGCGGTTCGAGGCTTTGTGGGGGCTTGTCAACCGGGATGTCGTCGGATGCACGGACGAGGATATTCTGCCGGAGGTGATCGCCCGGCGCATGTCGGAGGTGGATCGGCGGATTCTGGAAACCGGCCGCTCGATCCAGGTGGAGGAGACGGTTCCGGGGCCGGATGGGGAAATGGTGTTTTTGTCCGTCAAATTCCCTCTCTACGACGGATCCGGCAGTGTGAGCGGGGTCTGCGGGATTTTGACGGATATCACGGCCATCAAACAGATGCAGGATCAATTCCGGAGGCTGTCCGCCGCGATTATGGAAGGCCAGGAAAAGGAACGGGCCGCGATCGCCCGGGAGCTGCACGACGAGTTGGGGCAGGTGCTGACCGCCTTGCGGATGGACGCGGTGTGGATGCGGGACCGGCTCGCGGCCCACGATCCCAACGCCTCCGAACGGGCGGCCGGGATGTGCGTGCTGATCGACAAGAATATTCAGGATATCCGTGGAATTGCCTTGCGCCTCCGACCCCGCGTGCTGGACGATCTGGGGCTGGTGGATGCACTGGAATGGTTTACGGCGGATTTCGAGCGCCGTACCGGCATCGCCTGCATCTTCGATCCCGGAGATGTCCGGGGGCTGGAGGAGCGCCTGGCCACAGCCGCCTATCGGATTGTTCAGGAGGCATTGACCAATGTCGCTCGGCATTCCGACGCCACCTTTGCGGAAGTGGCGCTGTCCCGGGACGGGGATTGGCTGAACCTCACGATCCGGGATGACGGCTGTGGTTTTCAGGCGGAGAACCTGCACCTGATCCAGGGACTGGGCATTGCGGGTATGAAAGAACGGGCCTCTCTGGCCGGAGGAAGCCTGGAGGTCTTTTCGTCGGCCGCCGAAGGAACGCAGGTGGTGTTTCGGGCTCCGATGCAGACGAAGAAAGGAGAGATGCATGATCAAGGTCCTGTTGGCGGATGACCACAGCATCGTTCGGGCCGGACTCCGGCGGATCGTCGAGGAGAGCGGGGACATGGCAGTGATTGCGGAGGCTTCCTGCGGGCGGGAGGCGATACAGGCGGCACAGAGGCAGCGCCCGGACGTGGCGGTGGTCGATATCACCATGCCGGACGTGGACGGCCTGGAAGTGATGGAACAGTTGCTGCTGTTGTATCCGGATCTGCCGGTCATCATCCTGACCATGCACGAGGAGGATCAGTATGTCATTCGGGCCATCGAGGCCGGGGCCATGGGGTATATCACCAAGCGTTCGGCTCCGGAGCAGCTGGTTACCGCCATCCGGCAGGTGGTTCAGGGGATCCGGTACCTGGCGCCGGAAGCCGGAAACGCGCTGGCGCGATGCGTGGCCCGAGGCAGCCAGGTCAAGTCGCTTCTGGATTCCATTTCCACGCGCGAATTGCAGGTTCTCCGTCGGCTGGCCGTGGGACACACCAACCGGGAAATCGCGGCCGACTATCATATCAGCGTCAAGACCGTGGACACCTACCGCTTTCGCCTCCTGAAAAAACTCAACCTTCGAAATAATGCGGAGCTTTCCCGCTTCGCCATCCAGAACCGGCTGATCGAACCATAAGCTGTATAACCCTTCCCGCTTCCCCCCCCTGACCCTCCCCCCCCTTGCGCTGACAATTACCCACACATACGCCCATTTTATGGACCATGTTTGAGGTGGGGGAGCAGGAAGACAACCATAACAACAGCAGGGTCAAGTCGCTGTATGCCTCGCCAAAGAACTGTAGTGCCGGGTTCGCCGTCTCTTTTTCGGCCCGGAAAGCCTCTCCCAACACCAAGGGC
>CAZTKB010000085.1:0-12169 GCA_964614125.1 uncultured Desulfobacterales bacterium
GGACCATCTATTACCAATTTGAAAAAATGTACCGGGACAAGATCGTGGAGCAGATTCAGTACCGGGCCCAATCCCAGGCAGAAGCCATGGATCTGTTTTTTCGAAAACGACTTGCCCTTCTCGGAATCATGGCGGATACCGGTAACTACCAACAGTTGTCGGATGAAATGTTTCTTTCCCGCGTATTCCGGATCATGAATTTCCGCCAGGGAAACTTCGTGGACTTGGGAGTCATCGATCATGCCGGGGTTCATCAGGCATATATCGGGCCCTATGACCTCCGGGGGCGGAATTACGGAGAGCAGCCCTGGTTTAACGAGGCAATGAGCCGGGGGCAGTATATGAGCGATGTGTACACCGGGTTTCGGAACCTGCCCCACTTCATCATCGCAGTTAGAGGCCATGAAGACTACCATCCCTGGCTGTTGAGGGCTACGATCGATTCCGAGGTTTTCGGAAATATGGTTCGTTCGGCCCAGGTCGGAAAGACCGGGGATGCCTATATCGTCAACCGTTCCGGCATTTACCAGACCCGTCCCCGGTTCGGCGGAGAGGTACTGGGGCCGTCTCCGGTGAACCCGGACAACTTTGCCGGAAGCGCCACGACGGTGTGGGAAGAGAGGAACATATATGGTAAAAAAGTATTGTACGCGGGATGCTGGCTGAAAACCCTTCCCTGGCTTCTTGTGGTCAGTCAGGAAGTGCGGGAGGAAATGGAAAGTCTGTTCGCTACTCAATATCTTGAATTCGCGATCATGGGGTTGGGTATTTTGGCCATTGTTTTGACAACTTTTTTTACGACCCGCTTGACGATCCGGCATCTGATCACCAACGAAATGCGAATGAACGAGATGAACGCCCAACTCATCCAGTCAGACAAACTCGCGGCTCTGGGAAAAATGGCAGCCGGTGTGGCCCATGAAATCAACAACCCCTTGGCGGTTATCCTTCAAAAAACCGGCTGGATGGAAGATTTGTTGGCTGAGGAAGAGTTCCAGGACAGCAGGAATCTGCAGGAATTTCGTAATGCCATTCGAAAGATCGAAGCGCATGTCGATCGGGCGCGCAAGGTAGTCCGGAACATGCTGGGGTATGCACGAAAAATGGAACCGCATCTGGAAGATGTCGATGTCAACCAGACCATCAACCAGACCATCAGCCTGCTGGAGAATTATGCGCGAACCAACAACATTGACATTCAGACGGATCTCACGGAACATCTGCCTATTATTGCCGCTGACCAGGCACAGCTGCAGCAGGTTTTTCTCAACCTTATTTCCAATGCCATCGACGCAATCGGCAAGGATGGGCTTATTCTGGTTAACAGCAAGCTCCTAGCCTCGCATATCCGGGTTAAAATCACGGACAACGGTCCCGGAATTCCGGAAGCAAGACTGAAACGGATTTTTGAGCCTTTTTTTACCACCAAGGAGAACGGAAAGGGAACCGGTCTTGGCTTGTGGGTCAGTTACAGCATCATGGAAAAAATGGGCGGCTCCCTTTCCGCACACAGCAAGGAAGGGGAAGGAGCCACATTTGTCGTGGAGATTCCGATCCTGCTGCCGGAGAAAAAATAAGGAGTGAATATGCCTCGAAACAGAATTCTGGTGGTCGATGACGAAGAAGATTTTTTGGAAACCCTGGTCAACCGCCTGATTAAGCGAAATTTCGACGCCGTCGGAGTGTCCAGCGGCATGGATGCCGTATTCCATATGAAAAAGCAGCGTTTTGACGCGGTCATTCTGGATATTAAGATGCCGGGTGGTATGGACGGGATCGAAGCGTTACGGGAAATTAAAAAGATACAGCCGGATGCGCAAGTGCTTCTGTTGACCGGGCACGGATCCTTGGAAACCAGCATCGAAGGCGTCAAACTGGGTGCCTTTGATTATTTGTTAAAACCCGTTCGCCTCGAAGAGCTTCTCGAAAAACTCTCCCTGGCTTTCCAAAAAAACGAGGAGAGACGGAACAGTTGATCTCATTTTCCATTCCGCAGGAAATTTTCTTATGTCGCACTCTGTAAATTCGTATCCGGTCATTTCTTCGGAAGAAGCGGTTTCGACTATCCAAAACGGCTACACCGTTTCCTTCAGCGGTTTTTCACCCGCAGGAGCTGCAAAAGCGGTTCCGGTCGCCTTGGCTCGGAGGGCGGAGGAGGAACATCGAAACGGACGTCCGTTTCAACTCCGGGTACTCACCGGCGCTTCCAGCGGCCAAAGCATCGACGGCGAATTGGCCAAAGCAAATGCCATCTCGTGGAGAGCTCCCTACCAGGGGGAGTCGATACTACGCAACCAGATTAACCGAGAGCAAGTTGAATATGTGGATATTCATCTTTCCCACCTGCCCCAGTTGATTCAATTCGGTTTTTTGGGAAAAATTGATGTCGCGGTAATCGAGGCTACGGAAATCACACCGGATGGACGGGTTTATTTAACCACCTCCATTGGAGCTTCTCCGACCTATCTTCACCATGCCGACCGCGTGATTATCGAGATCAACCGTCACCAATCCCCCCGACTTCGCGAAATGGCCGATATTTTTCTGATGCCTCGTCCGCCACATCGCAATCCAATTCCGGTGTACGAGCCACTGACCCGAATCGGATGGCCGTATGCCCTGGTAAACCCCAAAAAGGTAATCGGGATTGTTGAAAGCGATGAACCGGACCATATTTCCGGTTTCGCTCCTCCGGACGAATCCAGCCTTCGTATTGCAAAGCACCTTTGCCGTTTTTTGGTGGAAGAAATTCGTCAGAGAAGAATTCCAAGTGATTTTCTCCCGCTTCAGGCCGGAGTAGGCAATATCTGCAACGGAGTGATGTCCGAACTAGGGGAAAATCCGGATATTCCCGATTTCAGCATGTTTACGGAGGTGTATCAGGATTCTCTGGTAGACCTGATGCTGTCAGGTAAACTGAAGGGAGCCAGCGCATGCGCTCTGAATGTTTCTTCGGAAAAACTGAACTGTATCGTGGAAAATATGGATTTCTTCAGCCGTCGTATCGTACTGCGTCCCCAGGAAATTTCCAACCATCCCGGCATCATCCGGAGACTGGGGGTGATAGCGGTAAACACGGCGATAGAGGCTGATATTTACGGGAACGTCAATTCCACCCATATCTGCGGGACGGATATCATGAACGGCATCGGAGGAAGCGGGGAGTTCACACGGAATGGATATCTTTCCATTTTCCTGACTCCGTCCATCGCCAAAAACGGCAAAATATCAGCTATTGTCCCCATGTGTCCCCATATCGACAACAACGAACATTCCGTCCAAGTCCTGGTAACCGAGCAGGGAGTTGCAGATTTGCGCGGATTGGGGCCGCTGCGCCGGGCCCGCGTGATTATCGACCATTGCGCTCACCCGATGTACCGGGATTATCTGAACCGATATGTGGAAACCGCCCGTCCAAGCCATATCCGGCACAACCTTTCCTCTTGCTATGAACTGCATCGAAATCTGATGGAATATGGCTCCATGCTTCCGTGACCCTATCCCCCCGTTTCGGGGGGATCTCAGACAGTAGCAAGAAGGCGGAAGGGGTACCTCTGTATGGAAAAACGATCACTCCGCCAAGGAGCGGTTGACCAGTTTGGAAAGGCGGGATATTTTTCGGGCGGCGTTTCTGGGATGAATAACACCTTTCTGGGCGGCACGGGCAATCACGGATTTCGCCTGATTCAGGTTCTGGCCGATGTCTTCCGCGGGAAGTTCCACGGTCGCCTTCCGAACGGTCTTGACGGCGTTTTTGACCTGGGTCTTGGTCGAACGGTTTCTGAGTTTTCTGTTTTCATTCTGTTTGGCACGTTTGATTTCGGATTTGTGGTTTGCCAACGCTGGTACTCCTTTCCTGATGGATTCTATTCTGATAATGGCCTTCCGACCGCTGATAACTTCCTCGGTCCTCATATGATCAAGCGGTGATAACCATTTATCATTAATCGATTCCATCTTAAAAGTCAAGAAATTTGAGGCGGGGGATTGGCGCAATTCGATGACTCTCCGTGATGAAAATGTTTTCAAGCGGCGGATAAATTCGGATAACCGTGACGCATGGCTATTGTTAGTGGACGGAAAAGATGTTTGCCAGCAGGCAAACCCCCGGACGGCGGGCGATTTTGCCGTTTGATGGTCCGGTGACCGATTGACATCGCTTGTGGTGAAACAAACAGGATAGATTATAAGGCAAACTCGTGGGAATCCTTACTTGCCTGTTGATTTGTGATACCTCATGACGCTATAGTAATATATTATGCAGCGCCGCCTTTCCCATACCAAGGAAAATTTGACCATCGTCATTCTGGTATTTTTAATCCTGATGATGCTCTTCGTAATTCTCGCTGGCGACCAAGGGGTTTCCGCTCTTCAGTCCAAGCACGGCCAACACGAACTGTTGGTTCACACCAACAATGCGCTCCGATTGAAAAACTTTGAAGTTTACCGGGAAATCGAGCGATTAAAGAATGATTCTGCACTCATCGAATTCGTTGCCAGAAGCGATCTGGGTATGGTCCGGAAAGAGGAAATGGTTTTTAAACCCCAGGATTCTGATATTCTCCAATCCTCTTCTGTGCCCAAGCCAATACCCTGAACAGCCAACACCTCATTTCCGGAAGAGCTTCCCATGGACCAAAAAAAATTCTTGTATACGGAAACCATGGCGGATTTGTTTCGAAACCAGGGACTCTATGAGAAAGCCGGAGAGATTTACCGGTATCTCCTGGAACAGAACCCTTCCCGAGAAGGGGTCGCCGCGAAACTCCAGGAAGTGGAAACACGCATATCCCATCCGGATTACACCGCCTCCCTGCTCGCCCGATGGATTCAAATATGGATCCGGTATCGAGTTCTCGTCTTTGCCGGCAGCCTGAAAGAATGCAGGAATAAAGCCATTGCGGTTGCGAAAGATCCCAAACGGTGATACAAAACCATCATGAAACAATATCTTGTCGATCAACTTCGCCCTCACGATTATGGTGCGCTCAAAGCCCACCTGGATAACACCCTAAGGCAAGCGGGGCTCCCTGGAATCTATCGCCTTCCGATTCCATCCGAAATGCTGACCGGTACCCAGCTATCCCATATCACCTGCAAACCTTTTTACGCAGCCATCGAGTTACAACCGGATGCCGTTTCCTGTGAGTTTTTGATTCGTTCCGAAACCAAACTCCGTTGTGCCTGCATGGAATACGCAAATCGCGAACAGCGAAACTGGGTGATGGACCAAATCGACGCCATTCTTGAAAAACTGGAAATCAGGATATGAAATGGGCTGAGATATTCTATCCGGTTCGAACCCTGTTGATCATTTTGTATGTGATCCTGGCAGTCGTAATCTTCGGAACGCTGGCGATTTTGGCCTCTTTCCTGGACAGAAAAGGTAATTGGCCCCATATCGTCGCCCGCTGTTGGGCAAGGTCCATCCTGTTTGTCAGCCGAATACAGGTGGAAATCCGGGGATTGTCCCGCATCGACCTGAACAGGCCCTACATCTATATGCCCAATCACATTAGCAATTTCGATATTCCGGTACTTCTCGCCCACCTCCCGGTCCAGTTCCGGTGGCTCGCCAAGGCAGAACTCTTCCGCTTCCCCCTGTTCGGTTATGCGATGAAACGGGCAGGTTATATCAGTATCGACCGCTCCAACCGGAAATCCGCTTTTGAAAGCCTGGAAAAGGCAGCCGAGGCGATACAAAACGGAAAATCGGTTTTGATTTTTCCGGAAGGTACCCGAAGCCGGGACAACACCATCCATGAATTCAAAAAAGGTGGATTCGTTCTTTCGATCAAATCCCGGGTTCCGATTGTTCCGGTTATCATTCATGGAACTTGGGACATCATGTCCAAAAAAGGTCTGATGATCCGTCCCGGGAAAGTGCTTCTGGAAATTTTGGATCCGATTCCCACCACCGATTATTCCATCGCCCGCAAGGAAGAGCTGATCCATCGACTGCGGTCCGTTATGACGGAAGTTTTTGAAAATGGAAAACGATGAATCCGTGAAAATCAAAATCCTCCCGCTGGGCGGCCTGGGGGAAATCGGTCTGAACATGATGGTCTATGAATGCCGGGAATCGATCATCGTGGTGGATGCCGGATTGATGTTTCCGGAAGACTACATGCTGGGCGTGGATTTTGTCATCCCCAATATCACCTATCTCAAGGAAAACAGGCATAAAATTCTGGGTGTTATCCTCACCCACGCCCATGAAGATCATATCGGCGCACTGCCCTGGATCCTGAGAGACATACAGGCCCCGGTTTTCGGGACCCCATTTACTTTGGGCATGGTCCGATACAAGCTTGAGGAGGCCGGGAACCTGCAGCAGGCCACCCTCCATACCATTCGGGCCGGAGATCACCTCACCTTGGGAGAGTTCTCTCTCGAATTCATCCGGGTGAACCACAGTGTGGTCGACGGAGTGGCATTGGCCGTACAAACCTCAGTCGGAACGGTGATCCACACCGGCGATTTCAAGATCAGCCACGCCTTTTCACCGGAAATGGAAACGGATCTGAATCGATTCGCCCACTTCGGACATCAGGGGGTTCTGGCCCTACTGTCTGATTCCACCAATATTGAAAAACCGGGTTATACCCTTGCCGATTCAGATATCGGCGAAAACTTGGACAGAATCATCCGAAAGGCCTCGGGACGGGTAATAGTCGCCCTCTTCGCCTCCAGCATCGCCCGGATTCAACAAATCGTGGATATTGCGGCATCGCTGGACCGGAAAGTCATTTTCAACGGAAAAAGCTTGGAAGTCAGCGTTCATATTGCGAGATCCCTGGGCTATTTGCATATCCCGGAGAAAACCGTCATCCTGATCAATCAATTGTTTGAGTTTCCGGAAGAAAAAATTCTTCTGGTTACCACCGGAAGCCAGGGAGAGCCCATGTCCGCCCTCGCCAGAATGGCGGGGGGAATTCACAAATACATCCGTATTCAGCGGAACGACACCGTGATTCTCTCCTCCAAATTCATCCCCGGAAATGAGCAGGCGATCGCCAAAATCATCAATAACCTGTTTCGGAAGGGAGCCAACGTCCTCTACGAAAAAATTTCCGACATCCATGTATCCGGCCACGCCTTCCAAGAAGAGTTAAAACTGATGATTCAACTGACACGCCCGCGGTTTTTCATTCCTATTCATGGGGAATACCGTCATCTTCTTCTGCATGCCAGACTCGCCCGCGGGATGGGAATTCCCGAAGAGCGGATATTTCTTCTGGAAAATGGACAGGGGCTTGAAATCGATCGACAGGATGCTTTATTGCTGGAACGAGTACCCACGGGACGGATTCTGGTGGACGGAAAAGGCATCGGAGATGTCGGGAAAAGCATTCTCAAGGAGAGACGGCTGTTGTCCGAGGAAGGCATTGTCGGGATCACCATGGCTTTTGATGAGGAAACCGGTATTATCATATACGGGCCGGAACTGTTTTCCCGGGGCTTTATTTTTGAAAATCAGATCGGGCACCTGTTGGAAGAAGCCAAATGCGTGATTCTGGAAGTTGTGGAGGATTTTCCACCGGATGTTCCGGATCGACTGGAAAAAATCAAGGCCCGCACCATGACCGCTCTCCGAAAATTTTTCGATTTTGCCATTCATCGCCATCCAGTCATACTGCCTTTCATTTTGGAAATCTGATGTACCCATTTCTGTTTTCTTTGTCACCTATTTGGATTTCTGAACATCGGGGAGAACGTTTTTTCTTCTCGGATCCAGAGCAAACGTTGTAAGAAAAGTCGGCCGATACCATGCGCAAAGAAATTTTCGGTATTTTTTCCATATTTCTCCTTCTTGTCGTATCGATCAGCCTATTTTCCTTTCATCCGGACGACCCTTCCCCGTTTCATCCGGGACAGAATCTACCGGTTCACAATCTTTTCGGTTGGATCGGTGCCCAACTTTCCGGCTTTCTATTCGGGATGTCGGGCAAGGGAGTTCTCTGGATTCCGTTTGTCCTGGTTACGGCGTTAATACCGATTTTTCAAAAAAAATCCTGGCTGATTTCCGCCCGGATTCTTTTGGGTGGAATTCTTCTGATTCTGACGACCAGCGGATTCCTGACGATTTTTGACCCGGGAATGTCAACCGGCCGGCTCTATGCCGCACCCGGCGGAATCATCGGAACCCACGCGACGGTATTTCTCCTGTACTATACCGGCCTTCCCGGAACTCTGATCGTGTTGACGGTATTGGGATTGACCGGCCTGGTTTTGGCGACAGGTATCACTCTGAAAACGTTCGGGTGGTTGGCTGGCCGGTTTTCCTTGGGCAAAGCCAGGTCCTGGAACCATATGGAGGACATTTCTTTAAAAACGTCGTCCATCGAATCAAAATCCACTGCCAATCCCATCAAAACCAAATCGAAAACATCGCGTCCCAAAGAGACCCCTTCTTCCGTGGTTCCTACTATCCGTGAAACAGTGATTTTGCCGGATGGTCCACCGGAAAACGCTTCTTTGGGCCAGAAATCTAGAGAAACAGCTTCCTGGAAGGAAGGAAACGGATTTGTTCTCCCGGGTCCGGAATTTCTGGATTCTCCGGAAATCAGGCCGGTAACCGAGGATAACGAACATCTGGTTGAGCAGTCGCGGTTGCTCGAAAACAAGCTGTCGGATTTCGGTGTGAAAGGAAAGGTCACCGCCATCACTCCCGGCCCGGTCATTACCACCTTCGAGTATGAACCGGCCCCGGGCGTCAAAATCACCCGGGTGGTTAATCTGTCGGATGACCTGGCATTGGCGCTCAAGGCTTTCAGCATCCGAATCGTGGCCCCGATTCCTGGCAAGTCCGTCATCGGAATCGAAATTCCCAATCCGATTAGACAGATCGTTCATTTTCAAGAAATCGTCACTTCGGTGGTATTTGAAAAGTCTAAATCTCCCCTGACACTCTGCCTGGGAAAGGATATCGTAGGTCGGCCCGTTGTGACGGAACTTGATCGTATGCCGCATCTCTTGATCGCCGGAGCCACCGGGACCGGGAAAAGCGTCGGATTGAATGCCATGATCTGCAGTTTGCTCTACAAATCCCTTCCGGATCAGGTAAAAATGATCATGATCGATCCCAAGCGGATCGAGCTCAGCCTGTACGACGGAATTCCCCACCTGATCACTCCGGTAGTAACGGATGTGAAAAAAGCCACGAATGCCTTGTTCTGGGCGGTCAAGGAAATGGAGCAGCGCTATGAACTGCTCTCTGAGTACAAATGCCGGAATATCGGGCAGTTCAATCAGAAAATTCTCAAGCTGAAACCGGACATGGAAAATCCGCTACCCGAAAAACTGCCTTTCATCGTGATTGTCATCGATGAACTGGCCGATCTGATGATGGTCGCCTCCCGGGACGTCGAGGTGGCGTTGACCAGACTGGCCCAGATGGCGCGGGCCTCCGGAATTCACCTGATCTTAGCGACCCAGCGTCCGTCTGTCGATGTGTTGACCGGAATCATCAAGGCCAATTTTCCGACCCGCCTGACATTTCAGGTGTCGTCCCGGACCGATTCCCGGACAATTATCGACTCCAACGGTGCAGAGAGTCTGTTGGGAAATGGAGACATGCTTTTGCTCCCGCCGGGAACCGCCAAACTGCAGCGAATCCACGGAGCATTTATTTCGGAAGAGGAAGTGGGAAGAATCACGGAGTTTCTGAAACAACAGAAACCTCCCGAATACATTGAAGAAGTGACAGAAACCCTTGAGGAAGCTTCAGAGGATGGGGAACCCAAAGCGCATGACGAACGCTACGACGATGCCGTTGCCCTGGTCACCCGGACCCGCCAGGCATCCATTTCCATGGTGCAACGGCATTTGCGAATCGGCTACAACCGGGCGGCCCGAATTATTGAGATGATGGAAAAGGAAGGGGTCGTCGGGCCTTCTGACGGGGTCAAACCCCGGGAGGTCCTGGTCAGGGGGTATGATGAATAACGACCAAACCGGCTTGAATCCGGTCAGGAGGAAGCTTACCGAATCCGTCAAGGGATTCATGGATCCCGAAGAAGGGATGCGCCTGTATCGTTTGGCCCGGGAGGCCGCCCATTTGGGGCCCTGCCTGGAGATCGGCTCCTATTGCGGGAAGTCGGCGTTGTATATCGGCAGCGGATGTCAACGGGAGCATTCCATCCTGTATTCCATCGACCATCACCGGGGCTCGGAGGAGCAGCAACCCGGAGAGGAGTATTTCGACCCCTCCCTGTTCAATCCTCTGAGTTGGGCCCTCGACACCCTTCCCTGTTTTCGGCAGACACTGGAAGCTGCCGGTCTGGAAGACACCGTGATTCCGATCGTTTCCCGATCCGAGATCGTCGCCGGCCATTGGACGATGGGACTTGGCTTGGTATTCATTGACGGAGGACACGCCGAGGATACGGTTGTTCAGGATTACCGGCTCTGGTCTCCCCACGTCCTGCCCGGTGGATACCTGGTCTTCCACGACATTTTCACCGATCCCGCCAAAGGGGGGCTGGCTCCCTGGAAAGTATATACCCAGGCACTGGCCTCGTCGGAATACCGGGAGCTTCCCATGACCCAAACGCTGGGTGTCCTTCAGAAAAAACCTGCCACCCCGATACCATGACGCCCCATCATCACGGAACACATCTCGTCCTGAACCTGAAAGGAAACCCGATATGCCAATCACCCTGGTAGTCGGCGGCTGCCGAAGCGGAAAAAGCAGCCACGCACTGAAACTGGCCGAAGCCACAACCGGTTTATCCCGGATATTTCTGGCCACCTGTGTTCCCTTGGATAACGAAATGGAGGATCGGGTGGCCAAACACAAGCAGGAACGATCTTCTTTATGGAAAGCGATTGATACACCGGTGGATCTGAGTGGAGCTGTTGCCCGGGAACATGCCGGTGCCGATGTTATTTTGATTGACTGTTTGACCCTGTGGGCCAGCAACCTGATGGCCGAAGGGCGGGACACGGAAGCCGAGACCGAGTTTCTGATCCGGAGTCTGAAGGGATCCACCTGCCCGGTTTATCTGGTATCCAACGAAGTCGGGCAGGGTATCGTACCGGAAAACGAGTTGGCCCGGGCTTTTCGGGATGCTGTCGGGCGGATCAATCAGCTGATTGCTTCCGCGGCGGATCAGGTCATCTGGATGGTGGCCGGCATTCCGGTCGTTGTCAAAAGGGAGGGTGCATGCTGAAGGATTTGACATCTGCCATCGCTTTTCTGACTCTGTTGCCTGTCGACCGATCCACACCGTTTCATCCCGAAAAGATGGTTCCCTGGTTTCCGGTGGTAGGACTTATTATCGGAGCTCTGGTATCCATACTCGACCAAATTGCCTTATTTCTCTGGCCCCCCCAGGTTGTTGCGGTGATCGATGTCGCGGCACTTGTCCTGATCACCGGGGCGTTTCACCTGGACGGCCTGGCCGATGCCTCCGATGGAATGCTGGGTCACCGCGGCCGGGAACGGGTGCTGGAAATCATGAAAGACAGCCGGATCGGTGTCATGGGCGCCTGCGCGCTGGTGGTATGCCTGGCTGTGAAATGGGGCGGCCTTTCCGCCATGGGACCTGAACGGACCCTGGCCATCCTCGTGATCCCGGCTTTTTCCCGGTCAGCCATGCTGTTCGGCATGAAGTTTCTGCCATATGGAAGAAACCAGGGAACCGGCCATGCCTTTTTTGGAGATGCCCTCTTTTTCCGGTCGTTCGCGTGGATTTCTGTCCCGCTGATTGCGTCCCTGTTTCTGGGCCTGACGGGGTTGGGGATAATTCTCTTCTTCGTTTTGGTCACAACGGCTATGATTCTGTGGTACCACAAACGGATGGGATGTATCACCGGAGACATGATGGGGGCCATGTGTGAAACAACCGAGGCGGTTTTATTTCTGGCCGCTTCGGCCGGCGGAGGAATGATATGATAACCGGACACGGTGGGAATATTCACGAATGGGCGGTTAAACTGGGATGTTTCTTGGAAGACATTGTGGATATGAGCAGCAATGTCAATCCGTTGGGGCCGATTCCCGGACTGACGGATTTTCTGTGCCGCCGGATTGCAGACATCGCCTCCCTTCCCGAGGCAGACGCTTCGACATTGATTTCACGGTTCGCAGCCTTTTACGATATCGATCCAACCCGGGTATTGGCCGGCAACGGAAGCACCCAATTGATCTACAGCATTCCGCTGG
>CAZTKB010000086.1:0-12127 GCA_964614125.1 uncultured Desulfobacterales bacterium
CTTGCGAAACAACATGATGCCGTAGATGAGAAAGACCCCGGCCCAGACGATACCCACGGTTTGATGGGCCAAAAGCAAATTTCCGGCACCGCCGAAGACTTCCCGCAGCCAGACCGGCCAGGCGGGAAATGGCTGCAGTTGGTCGTTTTGTATGAGTCCCAACCCGGTCAGCAGGAGAAAAAACCAGCACACGGCGTTGAACCAATGCAGGAAAATCGATAAACGGGTGTGGCGGGGGATCAGGATTTTCGTCATGGCTTATTCCTCCGCTTCCGGTGAAGGGTGATCGGTTTGGGGTCGGTCATTCGGCAACAGCATCTGTTTTCCCCACATCCACAGTACACCCGCCGCATTCAAGCCCACCAACCCCCATACAAAGGGTTGGACCATTTTCCAGAAACTGACGGCGTCCGGTTGCCGGGGTTCGTAAGGCCATCGGGTTGGTGCCGTGGCAGAGAGATACATCATGTTGGGTTGGGTATCCATGGATGCCGGAACGATCCGAACGGACCGGTGTTGTTTCAGCAGGCGGGCGGCATCGCTTTTCGGATCATGGATGTCGCCGAACACCCGCGCCTTGGTGGGGCAGGTGGTGACACAGGCGGGAAGTTCTCCTTTTTCCCTGCGGCGGCGGCACAAATCGCACTTATCGACCACATGCCGGACAGGATGCCGGTACCGGGCGCCGTACGGGCAGTCCGGGATGCAGGAGCCGCATCCGATGCACAGTTTTTCGTTCACGCCGACACTGCCGTCCGTCCGATCCTTGTATGTGGCTCCGGTGGGGCAGGCTGCAACGCAAGGCGGATTGTCACAATGCATGCACCCGCCGGGCTGGAAATGAGAGGAGTGGACGGAATCCATCCAGTCCGGATCCGTGTAACGGGGTTCGCTGGTTTTGATCCAGTTTCTCCAATATCCCTCCGGCACCTGGTTTTCCACCTTGCAGGCGATCATACAGGCCTTGCAGTCGATGCAGGCGGAGGAATCGATGACCATGGCAAGCTGTTTCATCCGGTGGCTCCTTTTCGGGCGATCTGTACAAAGGTCTCATGCATGGCCATGTTTCCGGAAAGCAGGTCCGCGTAGTCCTCGATCAGTTCCGCGATACAGGCGCCCTTGCCGTAAATCCGGGTCAGACCCGGAGACAGGGGATCATATCCGCTGGCCATATACACCGTGTCTTCCCGAATGCCATGCTTCAGGGTTACCGCCAACTCTCCGCGTCCCGCTGCGCTGGTCACTTCCACCCGGTCCCCATCGCGGAGCCCCAGCTTTCTGGCCGAGCGGGGGTGGAGCCAGAGGGTGTTTTCCGGCATCAGTTCGTGCAGGAGGGCGTTGTTCTGGGTGGTGCAGTGGGTGAAGCCCGCGCTCCGTCCCACAACCAACCGGTAGCGGTTCACGGGCCGCTCTTTCGGAGGTTGGTAGACCGGCATCGGATCCGCACCCATCTGGGCGTAGCGCTGGTTGTACAGCTCGATTTTTTTGGATAAGGTCTTGTAGATTTTTCCTTCGTACACCCCGTAGAGTTTGCTGGGATTGTAATACACTCCATCTTCTTTCAATGCGCGTTCGGCATCCGGAAGGTTCTTCAGTTGGGCTTTCCGATATTCTTCCATGGTAAAATCGAAATATTCCCCCAAATCCAAGCGCTTGGCCAGGTCTTTCAGGATATCGAACACCGGCCGGGATTCGTACATCGCCGGAACCACCGGATCCCGTGCCACCACACAGGCGCAGGCCGAGGATCCCTGGAGCCCCACAGCCGGGTCCTGGCGTTCCAGGATACTGGGGGCCGGAAGAACCAGATCCGAATAATAGGCCGTATCGCTCATCGTGATATCCACGGTGACGACAAAATCCATCTGCTCCATCATCCGGATGGTTTTTTTCCGATTGGCAAGGGATTGCATCGGATTGTATTTGTAGATGAACCAGCCTTTCACCGGATAGGGTTTGCCTTCGATCACCGCGTCACGGAGGTGTTTGAAGGATCCTTCCTCGTCGAACATCATGTGGGCCATGCCGTGGTCCAGGCGGTTTTCCGGGTTGTCCTCGTAAAAAGGAGCTTCGGGTAGGTCCGGGTTGGCCAGTCCGACCTGGCGGGCGGCCAGGAGACCCCCGGGCCGGTCCCAATTTCCGAGAAGGGCGTTCACGATGGCCATGGACCGCCGTATCTGGGTGGAATTGACATAGTCCGAGGTCCGCCGTCCGGGGTACACGATCGCTTCCGGAGCAGCGGCGGCCATTTCCCGGGCGATCCGGCGAATCGCCTCCGCCGGGATATCCGTTTCTTTTTCGGCCCATTCCGGGGAATACGGGCGGACGTGTTCGGTTAACTCCTCTATTCCGTACAGCTTTTCGTCGGCATAGGCGGCATCATAGAGTTTTTCTCCCGTGATGACATGGGCAAGGGCCAGAAAAAACGCCATGTCGGTTCCGGGTTTGATGGGAAACCATTCGTGGGCGAGTCCGGCTGTTTTCGTGTGCCGGGGATCCAGAACTACGATCTTGCACCCGTTTTTCCGGGCTGTCATGAGATCGATGGTGTCCGGGGTCATGATCGCCTCGAAGGGGTTGGCACCGGAAATCAGGATATAGCGGGTGTGGAGAACGTCGGGGAAGGGCACTTCCCCGAAGGTGTCCAGGTAGGCTCGGTTCCGGCTGAGCAGGCAGGAAGACTCGTGGGTGGCGATGTTGTAGGAACCGAAGACCTCGGCGAACCAGTGGACGAAGGTCGACTGGGTGTCGGATCCCGGCGTAAACAGGACGCCGCAGCGGGTGTGTTTTTCCGAGATGGCCCGGAATTTTTCCGCGGTCAAATCCATTGCCTGTTCCCAGGAGATCCGCTCCCATTTTCCCTCTCCGCGGGCGCCTTTGCGCAACATCGGGTATTTCAGACGGTCCGGATCATAAAGCTGCTGAATGCCCGCGTTTCCGCGGGCGCAGAGCATGCCGCGGGATTTCAGAAACTTGGGATTGGGATCGAGCTTGGTCACCACGCCGTTTTCCACCCGGGCGATCATGCCGCAGGCGTTCAGGCACATGCCGCACACCGAGTATTTGTGCTCCACCACCGTGTTTTCCGAAGAGCCGGTGTCCTTACCTGCGGCGAGAAGAGGCTGGGACGGTCCGACCACGGCGGCGGCCGCGGCCGTAGCACCGGTCAGTTTCAAGAAGTTTCGTCTGGACAGGGAGGGTTCCCGGGAAGATGGCATCGTGGTGCTCCTCGGTTATTTACATTTGGCCGGCGAGGGAGAGTCGAACGCATGATCCCGCATGTAGGCATAGATATCGTTCAGATCCTCTGGGGTAAGCTTTTCCCATTCCGCCTTGCAGGGAAATTTCTGGTAGCTGCCTGCGGCGAAGATGCCGTCCCAATCGGCCTGGGTTTTGTCCGCCGGACTCATTTCCTTGGCTTTGCCGTTTTCCACATGGCATTCCCGGCAGCTTTTTCGGAAGGTGTATTTACCTTTGCGGCTGTTGCCACCGGGTTCCGCCCCCATCAGAGCCGCGACGGAAACCAACAGAAAGGCCAGTGTAAAGATGCTGATACAAAAACGTTTCATCGAAAAACCTCCTTGATGAGAAATGAGAATAATGATTCCGGTGTTCACCCAGTTGTCAAACCAGTCTAAAGCAAGGAGTGTGCCAAAAATGGCATTTTAGACAACTAATTGATTCCAATGCCAAAAAAAGAAACCGGTCACCTTGCAATCCGACCCCGGAGGTGTTATTGTTAATTAACGTTAACTTAACAGGGAAACATTTCTGGTCTGTCGGAGGAGCGGATGGATATCGCCAAACATTGGAAGACCATTGTGGATACACTGCAGGACGGCCTGATGGTAGTGGACCCGGTCGGAAATATTGTCGCCGTGAATCCGGCGGCGGAGAAACTGACCGGTTACACGGCCCAGGAGCTGATCGGAAGCAACTGCCGGGAACTGAACTGCACGGGATGCAAGATCTTCGGGCAGGGGCCCGCGGAAAAATGGTGCGGCCTGTATTTCGAGGGCCAGGTGCGTGCCAAGCAGTGCATGATCACCCCCAAAGACGGTAGGCCGCTTCATGTGGTCAAAAATGCTTCCATCTTAAAGGATGAACAGGGGAAAATCATTGGAGCGGTGGAAACTTTTGTTGATGTCTCGGTCATGATCGAGTTGCAGCAGGAAATCCGGAATCTTCGGCGGACGTTTCACCTGGATGACGGATACCACGGGATTCTGGGAAAAACCCCGGTCATGGTCCGGTTGTTCGAGTTGATAGACGGGTTGTCGCAGTCGGACGCTCCCGTGTTGATCCAGGGGCCCAGCGGTACCGGAAAGGAATTGATCGCCCGTGCGATCCATGAAACCAGTTCCCGAAAAAAGCATCCATTTATTAAAGTAAACTGTGCGGCGTTGAACGAAAACCTTTTGGAAAGCGAACTGTTCGGACATGTCAAGGGTGCCTATACCGGTGCGGACCGTGCCCGGGTCGGACGGTTCGAAGCCGCTCATGGAGGCACGATATTTCTGGATGAAATCGGGGATATCCCGCTTTCGACCCAAGTGAAACTGCTGCGGGTGTTGGAGGAAAAGGAGATCGAACGGGTGGGGGATCACAAATCCATTCCGGTGGATGTCCGGATTGTGTCGGCGACCCACAAGGATTTGGAATCCCAGATCCGGCAGGGAAAGTTCCGGGAAGACCTGTTTTTCCGGATCAATGTGTTTCCGCTGGAATGCCCGTCATTGGCGGACCGGCAGGAGGATATCCCGCTTTTGGTCCAGCATTTCATCGAACAGAACAACCTGAAAAGCGGAAAGAAAATCCTGGGACTGACCATCGAAGCCATGGACAAACTGTTCGCTTACCTTTGGCCCGGAAATGTCAGGGAACTCCGCAACGCGATTGAATATGCCTTTGTGCTGTGTTCCGGGGAATGGATCGGATGTGAGCACCTGCCCCACCGGATCCGGTGCGGGGAGGTACCCGCTGCCTGCGATTCCCCTCCGGAATTTCATGCGGAGCGTGAAAAACTGATCCAGGCGCTTCGTCAGGCAGGCGGCAACCGGTCAGAGGCAGCGCGGATGTTGGATGTCAGCCGGGTGACTATCTGGAAACGAATGAAGAAATATGGAATCGATCCGGCGGCGTTTGAGGAAGGAGGCCGGGGAAGCGAATAAGCATCCGGATTTGGGGATAAGGGGTAGAAACAAAAAAAGCGCTTGTGCTTTCGCACAAGCGCTTTTTGTAATCGGTATGAAACCGGTCGATTACAGACGGGTGACGTTGGCGGCCGCCGGGCCTTTCGGGCCCTGGACAACATCAAACGTTACACGGTCGCCTTCAGAAAGCGACTTGAAACCGGTAGCATTGATTGCGGAATGATGTACGAATACATCCTTGCCGTTTTCCTGCTCAATGAAACCAAAGCCTTTGCTGTCATTGAACCATTTTACTATTCCATTTGCCATAGCATTTTCCCTCCTTTCCTAAATAATCATCAAGGTCCCAGACTTCAGGGTATTGCTATGACGCAATGGAAAACATCCTTCTGTGCGAAACCGACCTGCGATTATATGCAGATCTTTACTGATTTCTCGCAATATACACATGGTCCGTAGAGAAGTCAAGAGAAAATCCGTCATTGATTGTTTCTTTTTTAGAATTAGGGATATCGGATCCCCTCATTTGAAAGAAAACCCCTAATTTGTCCCGAGCCGATTGCGCTTTGTTAATAACAATGGGTGGACCGCGGTTTCCAGGATGGCTTGAAATTCAACCGGGCTCGTTTATGGATTGGTTTTGATAAAACCTTGCCGGTGGGGCGATTGTTCATGCAGATGCCAAGGTTGTGGTTAGATTATTTTTCTCCTCTTTCAGAAATGCCACTTGAATCAATGTATCAATTTTTTTCTGCTGTTGGGGCGTCAGGTTGACAAATTTCAGGCCGCATAAACGGGATTCCAGGCCGATCAGGGAACTTCGGTCGTCCAGGGGGCGATCATAGACAATTTCATAGGGCAGGCCCGATAGATGGAACGAACGGTTCATTTGGATAATGTCCAAGGTCTGGGGAATTTCGCCAGAATCATTTGTGGATTTGTCCAAGAGTACGTATTCAAAGGACAGCCCCGTCCGGCTGACGTCTTTGACCTGCCCCACGATGCGGTAGCCGGGGCGGAAAGAGGCGTACGTGGTATCAGAAACGGTAATGCGGGGAAATTTACGCCGATCCATTGTTGTTGATTTCGTCATGGGCGGGCCCTCCTGGAAGAAAATATCGGACAATACTCAGATTAAAATAACCTACCGTACTATATAACAAAGCAAATGCAAAATTGAAGAAAAAAAAGGAGGGTTCCTATACTAATTTTATAACAGCCTGTTCCAAGTATTTTCCCGGTAAACAGGGTCCTGAAATCACAAAGGCGGCATTTCAGCCCGGATTCTTCCCGGATCATTTGATGAATCATAAAAAAAATATAATTTTGGCTATCTTAATCAATGGACATATGTTTTTTTTTATGTTACCAACCGCATGAATTAAATTTATTTAATGATTGTACAATGAATCTGAATTTATTGTGGCATGGAATAGATTGTAATATCGTTTGGTTGAATTCATAACCGGTTGCTCAACAAGGAGGGCAGAAAATGAAATTCCGATATTCCAGAACACTGATGTTTCTCTTGGCCCTGATGATCATTCTGCCTGCCGGTCAGGTCCTGGCAGCCAAATCGATCATTCTGGGCTGCCCCCTTTCCACGGCTTTCCTGTATGGATGGGCCGCGGAGAGAGGATTCAAGCTGGCGGTGGAAGAAATCAATGCCAAGGGAGGGGTGAATGTAAAAGGAGAAATGCGTCCGTTTGCGGTCGAAGTGATCGATACGCGGGATCTGGAGCCGGGTGTCCCGGTGAGTGACGCCCTTCTGGCGGTGGAAAAATTGATTTTGGACAAGAAGGCGGATTTTATCCTGGGTGGCCCGGTCCGCTCCGAAGCCGCCCTTGCCGCCATGCCGCTGCTGTCGAAACACAAAAAGATATCCATACTCACAACCGGTTCACTGACACCCAAATACCATGCCCTGGTGGCCGAACAATATGACAAATTCAAATACTGTTTCCGAATCCATGGTGAGGCGAAAAATCTGGTCGGTGAGATGTTTGCGAATTTCACGGAACTCAAGGAAAAATATGGATTCAACAATCTGTTCATTATGGCCCAGGATGTGACCCACGCCCGGGGGGCTGCCGAAACCATGAAAGATATAGCCGAGAAAAAAGGATGGAACGTCACGGGCGTCGAGATTTATCCGACCGGAGCGACAGACTATTCCATGGGTCTGCTTAAGGCCAAAAAGACCGAATCCCAGATTATCAATATATGGATGGATATGCCGGAAAGCGCCATTTTGCTGAAGCAGTGGTATGAAATGCAGATTCCGGCCTTGCCGTTCGGGTCGACACTGGCGGCGGCCGAGCAACCCAACTTCTGGGATTCAACGGATGGCAAAGGTCAATATACCCTCTGCAATGTGGTCAATGCCGGCAACGCGCCTTCGGAGGCAACACCCTGGACCATGGCCTTCTACAACGCCTATGCCAAAAAATGGGGCGTGGAGCCGGAAGGGCTGGGCTCATCCAGCAGTTACATGGCGGTATACGTGCTGAAGGATGCCATCGAACGGGCAGGCACCCTGGATTCCGACAAGGTGGTGGCCGAACTGGAAAAGACGGATACCATGGGCGTGTATGGCAGGCTTCGATTTGATCCCAAGAACCATCAGGTGATTCCGGCCATGGATCCCAAAGAGGGCGCAGTGGGCAGCATTCTGCAGTGGCAGGACAAAAAGCGCGTCGTGGTCTATCCCAAGAGCATCGCCTCCGGGGAAATTCAGCTGCCTCCCTGGATGAAATCGGGCAAATAACCCTTTTTCCATTACCGGATTCGACAAAAACGCAGCAGGCGCCATGGATATTATCATTTACGGGACCATCAACAGTGTAACTCTCGCACTGTACGCCATCGGGTTTGCCATGGTGTACGGGGTGAGCCGCCTGCCCAATTTCGCTCATGGGGCATTGTATGTCATCACCGGGTTCATTACCTGGAGTTTTCTCAATCTGCTCAAACTGAACTACCTGCTCAGTATTATCCTGGCGCTGTCCGCCACCGCCGTCATCGGCGCCTTGATTTACCAGTTTGTGCTGATTCGCGTTCGCGGCATGGAGATTTCGGAAATTATTGCCTCCTATGCCATCGGGCTCGCGATTCTCGAGGGGTTTCGATGGGGCGGGTTCAAAGGGCTGACCTATACCTTGCCCTCGTTCATCGAGGGCAGTGTGGAGATTGCCGGCGTGTCGGTGGATTACCAGCGGTTGCTGGTGGTCTTTTCGGGCGCTGCCGTGGTGGGATGCCTCTGGCTGTTCACTCATTATACCCGAATCGGATTGGCCATGCGGGGCATGGCTCAGGATGAACGGGCGGCTTTGATGCTGGGCATCGACTCCGACCGGATTGCGGTGGTTGCCATGGGGTTCGGCTCCATGCTGGCCGCCCTGGCCGCAGTTCTGCTGCTTCCTTTGGGAAACATAGTCGTCGAAGCCGGCTACAACATTCTGATCCTGGCGATTGCCGTGTGTATCGTCGGGGGGCTGGGCAGTTGGATCGGGGCCGTTCTGGCCGCGTTTCTGATCGGATTCGCCCAGATTCTGACCGTTGTCTATCTGGGTCCGCATTTTCAGATGGTGGTCGCGTTGCTGGCCATCATCTTAACCCTGATCCTCAAACCATCCGGACTCTTCGGACAGCAGAAGGAACTGGAGGAAAGAGTGTAAATGGAAAACGCCATGCAGCGGCGAAAAGAGCGGATCGATCGGGGCATCAAGGTCCGCTCGGACAGTATGTATGCCCTGATGTCCCTTCGCGAGTTGTCCTATCTTACCCTGCCGCGGTTTATCCTGATCGCGGGACTGCTGGTTCTTCCCCTGGTGCTTCCGGGCATGTACTGGCAACGCGTCATCACGATTACCTGCATTTATGCCCTGTTGGCTGTCAGCTTCGATTTTCTGGCTCATTTTGTCGGGCTGGTGTCATTGGGAGGAGCGTTTTTTGTGGGCGTCGGCGGATACATGGCCGCCATACTGAATACCACATTCGGACTTTCCCCCTGGATGACCGTTCCACTGGCCACCCTGGTCGGGGCGGGCATCTGCACGCTGCTGCTGCTTCCCTGCCTTCCGTTGCGCGGCGTATATTTTGCCATTGTCAGCCTGATGTATCCCCTTTTCATGGCACGGATGATCGAAGCCCTGGACATCCTGGGCGGAACCGACGGAATTACCGGCATCGACAGTTTCCCCAGCCACTGGGTGGAGCAATACCTGATCATCGTCTTGCTGCTACTGATTCTGTTTGGTGTCAGAAGGCTGGTCAACACCGATCTGGGACTGGTACTTCGCGGGGTCAAAGACAACGATCAGGCGATCCGGGCTTCCGGAATGAATGTTACCCTGTATAAGGCCATGGCGGTTTATCTGGCTTCGGCCATGGGATGTCTGGGAGGCGCCTGCCTGGTCCACATTTATATGTGGTCCGGTATTTCCCAGTTTGCACTGGATTTTTCCATCCTGCCCATTGCGGCCACGGTGATCGGAGGGGGCGGGACACTGGTCGGCCCGGTGTTGGGCTGCCTGATTCTGGTTCCTATCTCCGAGTTGCTGCGGGACTTCGGAACCCTGCGGATTGTGTTTTATTCCATGATACTGGTGGCATTCATCATTTTCCGCAGCGAGGGGATCATGATCTACGGGCAGCGCAAATACCAACAGTTTGAAAGGTGGACGCAGATATGAAACCGGGTGGAGACAAAGAGCCGATTCTCCGGGTTGACAAGGTAGCCAAGACCTTCGGCGGCATACAGGCGTTGAACGGTGTCAGTTTTGATGTCCATGAAGGGGAAATTCTGGGAATCATCGGCCCCAACGGATCCGGAAAAACGACCGTCGTCAACTGCATCACCGGATTCATTAAAAAAACGTCCGGACGGGTTCTCTTTCGGGGCAAGGACATCACACACGCCAAACCCCATCAGATCGCCAATATGGGCATTACACGAACCTTTCAGATCATGCGGCCTTATTTCTCGCTGCCGGCTTACAAGAATCTGGTCATTCCCCTGTTTTCCCCCCGGGCCAAACGAACGGGTGGATGGCGCGGCGGCGGAAAGTTGGGAGACCGGAACACCGTCAGCATCGACATTCTGGAGGAGATCGGCTTCGAGCGGGATTCGTATGTTCCCTACAAGGTCGCCAGCACGTTGCCCACCGGCTATCTGAAGCGGTTGGAACTGGCCCGGTGCCTGGCTCTGAAACCCGAAATCATCATTTGTGACGAGGTATTTTCCGGCCTCAGCATGAGCGAGATCGCCAGCATGGTTCCGCTGATCGAAAGGCTGCAGATGGATGGCATTACGCTGATCATGATCGAACATCGGCTTCGGGAGTTGTTTCGAGTGGCCAACCGGATTGTGGTGTTCAATTTCGGAGAAAAACTCGCCGAGGGCAGTTCCCGCGAGGTCATGGCCGACGAACGGGTCAAAGAGGCCTATTTCGGATCTCAACAGATCGAGGAGGTCATGAAGCATGCTTGAAGCCAACGGCCTCATGGTCTTTTACGAAAATATGCTGGCCTTGAACAATATCCATGTCCAATGCGGCACCAGCCGGATCGTGGGCGTCTTTGGCGCGAACAGCGCCGGCAAGTCGACATTGATGTACTCTCTTTCCGGCATCATGCAGGATATCCAGAAAAAAGAATCCATGGCCGGCGGCGAGCGGATTACGCTGATGGGAGAGGTCCGGTTTCTGGGAGAGGATATCACGAACCTGAAGCCCAGCTTGCGGGCACGAAAGGGTATCGTTCTGTGCCCCGAAAGACGACGCATATTTAACGAGAGCAGCGTGCTGGAAAACCTGAAAATCGGTGGATACCTCGCTACATCGCAGCAGGCCAAAAAGACCCTGGAATATGTATTCCATACCTTTCCGACCCTGGATCGGCTCAAAAACCGGATCGGGGGGTTTCTGAGCGGCGGGGAACAGCAGATGCTGGCCATCGGCCGGGCACTAATGGCGCAGCCGAAACTGCTTCTTCTGGATGAACCCCTGATGGGACTGAGCCCCCTGATGCAGGCGGAGCTGATCCGGGCCACCCGGGGGATTCGTGACGACATGAACGTGTCGATCATCATTACCGAACAGTATGCCCGGCCGGTATTTCCCATTGTGGATTATGCCTATATTCTGGAAAACGGGTCCGCGGTTATGGAAGGCAATGGACAGGAGTTGATGGACAATCCGGATGTCCGCTCCGCCTATTTCGGAATCGAGGAGTCATGTGAATGATGGAATCTGTGAACAGTGACACTTCCACCGAGCTGACATTTACCCGTTTTGACCGGATGGTGGAAAAATATCCGCAGAATGCCGCTGTCATTTACATGGGAGAGCGGTTTTCCTACCGGCGGCTTCATGATCTCAGCGCCCGTTTTGCCGGGGCAATGCAAGAGATGGGTGTGGGCAAGGGCGACCGGGTGATGATCTATGTTTCCAATTGTATTCAGTGGGTTATCGCGTTTATCGGCATTCAGAAACTGGGAGCGGTAATGGTTCCGGTGTCTCCGATATACACCTCCCACGAACTCGATTATATGGTTCGGGATTCCGGGGCCGAAACCCTGATATGCCTCGATACCAATTTCTGTTATGTTCAGGAGGTCATGGGGTCTACGGGACTGAAGCGGGTCATTGTCACCAACCTGGTGGACCTGCTTCCACCGTGGAAACGGTATCTGGGTGTTCTGTTTGACAAAATTCCCCACGGCAAGGTGAACTACGGCCCGAACGTGATCCGCTTCACCTCCCTGTTGAAACATGAACCGCTGGAAAAACCGGAACAGATCGACCCCATGGCCGATCTGTCCTATCTTCTCTACACCGGCGGCACCACCGGTTTTCCCAAGGGTGTTCCCGGAAACCACAGCGGCATGACCTCCTATGTCAACGATGTCACCGAAGATGTTGCCGGGGACCGGCTTCTGGAAGGCCGGGATGTCTACATTGCAGTCAATCCAT
>CAZTKB010000087.1:0-12101 GCA_964614125.1 uncultured Desulfobacterales bacterium
GAAAGGCAGAATAGGTCCCCCGTTCCGGCTTTCCGGCGGGTCACCCCTCTGGCAAATCATTTTCTCCCTTTTTAAGGGCTGGGCCAAGGCTAACCATTTTTCCCCTCCCCGCTGGCAAGCTGAGTCAGGGCTGCCAAACTTTTCCCTTCCCACTGGCAGGCTGAGTCAGGGCTGCCAAACTTTTCCCCTCCCCACTGGTGGGGGAGGGTCAGGGTGGGGGGGAGTAAAGGCGTGAGAAGCCACCCCGTTCCCGCTTTCCGGCGGAAAGGCCGATAGGTTATCCCCTCCCCCCTGGTGTGGACCAGGAAGTTCAGCAAGTCTCCGCCTGGGAGCGACCAGACGTCACAGGAGTGATCATCCGGAAATTGCCAGGTTCATCATGTCCCCGATCAGCCGGTGAAACCGTGACGGATTGTCGATTTTTCCGCCCTCACTGATCACCGCCATATCGTAGAGAAGCTGCGCGTAATCCGCCAGGAGCGGATTTTCCCGGTTTTCATCATAGACGGCCTTAATTTTGTCCATAATCGGATGGTCGACATTCAGCTCCAGAACCCGCTTGACTTCCGGGGCTTTCTGGCCGGTCGCCTTCAGGATCTTTTCCATGTACATGCTCATGTCGAAGGGGTTCCCCGACAGGCAGGAAAGACTGTCCTTCAGGTGGGTCGAAGGCTTGACTTCCTTGATCCGGTCTTCCAAACGGGACTTGATGAAACTGAACAGCGGGTTGAAAGACTCCTTTTTCCGGTCATCCACCGGGTCCACGTCCAAATCACCTTTTTCTGCGCTCTTGAACGATTTTCCCTCGTATTCGTGCAGGGATTGCACCACCCATTCATCGATCGGATCAATCATCAAAAGGACCTCGAAATCCTTTTCCCGCAGCTTTTCGATATGGGGGCTGTTGGCCAGAGAGGTCAGGTTGTCGCCGGTGATGAAATAGATCTCTTTCTGGTCCGTTTTCATCCGGGCGATATATTCCGCCAGAGATACCCATGCACCGTCCGAATGCGTAGTCTTGTACCGGGCCAGACCCGCAATCCGTTTCTGGTTATCCATGTCCGTATGAATTCCGACTTTCAGGACATGGCCGAATTCCCCGTAAAATTTTTCATAGGTTTCCTTGTCCATGCCTTCGAGGGCTTCCAGCAGTTTTTTCACCAGGTTTTTGCGGATGTTCATGACCAGCCGGTCCTGCTGCAGAATTTCCCGGCTGATATTGAGATTCAGATCCGGGGCGTCGACAACCCCTTTGACAAACCGGAAATATTCCGGCATCAGCTCTTCACAGTCATCCATGATGAAGACACGTTTGCAATACAGCTGAATTCCGTGCTTTTTCTCCGGATGAAACAGATCGAAGGGCATCTGTGCCGGAATATACAATAGGGCGCTGTATTCGGTCGCACCCTCGAATTTCATGTGAAGATGGGTCAGCGGAGCGTTCCAGTCATGGCTGATATGTTTGTAGAACTCCTCGTAATCTTCTTTCGAGACATCCTTTTTGTCTTTTAACCAGATGGCTTTCATGGAATTCAGCGTCTCGTCCCGGACCACCTTCCGAGTGGTCGGTCCTACCGGTTTTCCATCTTTGTCCAGAATCTGTTCGTTCTCCGGAATCGGCTCTTCCTTTTCCACCTCCATCACGATCGGATAGGTGACAAAATCGGAATGCTGCTTGACGATCCGGCGAATCGTCCATTCGTCCGTATAATCCGGATCATCTTTTTCTCGTTTTTTCATGTGAAGGGTGATCGTGGTGCCGCGGGAGGGCTTGGCATCCTCCTCGATGGTATAGGAGCCGTCTCCGAAAGATTCCCATCGGGTCGCAGTCTTTTCGCCGGCTACCCGGGTAAGAAGCGTCACACGGTCCGCCACCATGAAGGCGCTGTAAAATCCCACCCCGAACTGGCCAATCAGCTCCGGAGTCAGCATCTCCTGCTGCTGAGACTGATGGAGGGCTTCGAGAAAGGCGGCAGTTCCGCTCTTGGCGATGGTGCCGATATTTTCGACCACTTCGTCCCGGGTCATGCCGATCCCGTTGTCCGAAATCTCCAAGGTTTCCCGAATCCCATCCCGGGCAATGCGAATCCGAAACTCCGAATCCCCTTCCAGCAGATCCGGTTCTGTCTGCGCACGGAATCGAAGCTTGTCGATGGCATCCGACGAGTTGGATATGAGTTCCCGGAGAAAAATCTCTTTGTTGGAATACAGGGAATTAATAATGAGGTTCAACAACTGCTGGACTTCGGTCTTGAACTGAAATGTTTCCTTCTTCATAATCCGGATGTCTCCTGTCACAAAAAATTATCTTCCTGCAAACGGCAACCGCTCGCGGACCCATTGGCTCAATTCTGAAAAATTATCCGGATTTCGGAATTGTCAACCCCGATCCGGTTTTTCCCCCTTGCCCCTCTCATCTCATTTTTGGTATATGATCTCCACACCTGTCACGCGGGCCGGCATCCGATCCGCAACAACCCGAAATGCGGACCCTGATTCATGGCCGACTCCCCCCAATTATCCTGTATCGTCGTCAATTGGAACACCCGGGACCTCCTGGCCGCCTGCCTGCAATCCATCCGCCAGACCGTCACGGATATCCCCCATGAAATCTGGGTGGTGGACAACGCATCCACGGACGGAAGCCAGGATATGGTCCGGCAGCGGTTTCCGGAGGTCCGTCTGATCACCAATACGGCCAACCGGGGCTTTGCCGCAGCCAACAACCAGGCTCTTTCCCAAATGAACGGCCGCTACGCCCTGCTGCTCAATTCCGATGCGACCCTGACCGAATCAGCGGCCCGGATCCTGTTACATTTCATGGACAAGACTCCGGAAGCCGGAATGGCCTGCGGCCAACTGTTGAATCCGGACGGATCCCGACAGAACAGCATCGCCAACTTTCCCTCCATGATCAGTCTGCTGACCAATGAGTCCCTTTTGCAACTTCTCATGCCCGGGACCTTTCCCAACAAACGGGTCGACTACCGGCACCCAATCGAAATCCAATCCGGTATAGGCGCCTGCCTGATTGTCCGAAAAGAGGCCATGGATCTGGTCGGTCTGTTGGATGAGGCGTATTTCTTTTTTTTTGAGGAAACAGATTGGGCCAAACGGATGTGGGTCCACGGTTGGAAGGTCTTTTTCGTACCGGACGCCCGGATTTTCCATGCCCAGGGGAAAAGCGTCGGACCCCGGGCCGACGGGCGCATCCTGTTCTATCGGTCCCGGTATCAATATCTGCGGAAATGGCACCCCTGTGCCCGGTATCCGATGGGCGTCGCCATCATAATCCGCCTGATCGCGAACCTGACATTCACCGGGCTGGGAGCGGTACTCACGGCGGGATTGGTCGAATCACTCCGAAAGAGGGCGAACGTATACGGCGCGATCCTGTGGTGGCATCTTAAAGGTTGTCCATGAGACGAATCATTCCCTCCGTCGCGTTCACCAGCAGCCACCGACCGTCGGGAATGGCCTGAAAAGTTTCCGGGGTAATGGTCATCATGGGAACCGTTCTGCCGTATACATAACGGCTGACAATCGGCCCGGTTGCCAGGATCGGCTCGGTCCGTACCGTAACAATGGCGGCAGGCGCCTTGCCGACACGGATCAGTTCCAGCATCATCAGGGATCCGGTGGAAGACCCTTTTCCGTGCGGAAACACCAGGATCGTTCCGGTCACGGATCGTCCGGTCAGTTCGTGGTTCGGGTCGTGGATCCGTCCGGAATGCGGATCCACGCCTCCCCAGAAACTGATCGACTGGTTCGTGACCATAGCCGGCCCCTCCGCAATCCCGGATACCACCCCGACGCCTCTCCAGATCATATCACCCACCGATTTCTCCGGAGCAGGCGCCCGGTAACAGCGGTCTCAACACAATCTTCCATGCTTGCCAACACACATGGCAGACCCGTCTGGGAAACGCAATATGCGGCCATTTTAGCGGAATCGCTCATTACCGCATTAAATTCCCATGACCCCCGGGGAATCTGCAGGGGGCACCCATCGGTGAAAACCCTCACCCCGCAATTCGCCAGATCCTGCAACATCCCGCTCGACTCGATCCATCCGTACACCTGCCTACTGGTGTACACCCAGAAGGCGGCCGAGGAATGAATTTTCCGGTTTTGCAGCAAAGACGTCAGCCGATGGAACTCTTCCCAGGAAAAATGTGGGCAACCCATCACGATCCAATCCACCTCGGAGACATGATACGAAGCCAATTTCCCCGCCGTTTCCCGAAGACGGGACAGGGAAACGTCCACCACGATTTCCGGAAGACGGCCGTGAAAACACATCTCCCGGGTGTGTGCCTCCGGGGTGATCCCGATCAGGTGAAACAGGCCAACCGCCCCGGTCGAGGCAGCCGCGGCTCCAAAGGACTTCAGGTTCATCACCGGAACCTGGGTGGGTAACCCCTCTATGGCAACCACCCGGTCTCCGGCAATCTCTCCAGTCAGATAGCCCAATACCGGATACAGGCCAGTCTCTTCATATAGCCCTTCCGGGATATCCGTCAGACGGATCAATAGATCGGCGCGGCGGTTTTCCGGAAGATGCAAACCAAACTCCGGTACCTTCCCGGTCACGGCCGCGCAGATATCCATCAGATCCGCGCACCGGTTCGTACGCGAACCCAGAACGGAATTGGCGAAAGCGATGGCGTTGGACTCTCCCCAGGCGATATGCTGACCGAATCGCGGAATCAGGCCGTGTTGGTAGGGCGTGCAGGTCCAGGTCGGAACCGCTCCCATCCGCCGGTAGGCATTTTCGATTCGACGGGAGTGGCGAAGGAGTTCCGGCGGAGTTCGGTATTCCTCCCAGTGCAAGAGATCGATGGAACTGGGGTTCAGGGTGGCGGGAACACAAAAACGTCCGCCCAGGTTCGCCATTTTTTCCGCGAATTCCACCCCGGCTTCCACCATGTACAAAGTGGTATCGATGTGGACCTGGGATACCGGAATCATCCGGGAGGCGCCGAAAATCTCCCCTAGGTCCCGGAGGACGGACATGGCAACCCGGACGGCTTCTCCATGAGCACCGTCCAGAGCCTCCTTTTCCTCCTCCGTCAGGATCATCAGGCCTTGTCCAGGTTGAATGCCGAATGAATGGCCCGGACGGCGAGTTCCGCATATTTTTCGTCGATCACGCAGGAGATGCGGATCTCGGAAGTGCTGATCATCAGGATATTGATATTTTCCTTAGCCAAGGCCGCAAACATGTGGGAAGCGACTCCGGAATGATTTTTCATACCGACGCCGGTAACCGAAACCTTGGCGATGCCGTTGTCTCCGAGGACATCCTCTGCCCCGATTTCCGCGGCGATACGTTTTTCGATCTCCATAGCCTTGGGAAAATCCGGCCGAGGAACGGTAAAAGTCAGGTCATTGAATTTTCCGGAATGCCGGTTTTGTATGATCATATCCACGATGATGCCGGCCTCGGCGATCGGGGTAAAGATCTTCGCGGCGATTCCGGGCTGATCCGGAACTTTCAGCAGGGTTATTCGAGCGTCGTTCTTGCTGCAGGTCACGCCGGAAACCACCAGGCGTTCCATGCTGGCATCTTCATTCACCACCATTGTTCCTTCCTCCTCGCTGAACGATGATCTGACATGGACCGGCACCTGATATTTCTTGGCGAACTCAACCGAACGGATCTGAAGGACCTTCGCGCCCAGGCTGGCCATCTCCAGCATTTCATCGTAGGATATCCGGTCTATTTTTCGAGCCTTGTTACAAATATTGGGATCAGCCGTATACACTCCGTTGACATCCGTAAATATCTCACAGAGATCGGCCTTCAATGCCGCGGCGATCGCCACGGCGGATGTGTCGGATCCTCCTCTTCCCAGCGTGGTGATATTGCCTTCCCTGTCGCATCCCTTGAATCCGGCGACCACCACGATATTTCGTTTTTTCAACAATTCTTTGATCCGGCTCGCCCGAATGTCCATGATCCGGGCATTTCCGTAGGTGCAGTCGGTCATCACCTCGGCCTGATATCCCAGCAGGGATTTCGCCGGGTAATTCATGGCATTCAAGGTCATGGCCAGCAGAGCCGCTGTCGTCTGCTCACCCGTGGCCAACAACACATCCAGTTCCCGTTTTTCCGGGGACCGTGTGATTTCCTGGGCCATTTCGATGAGGCTGTCCGTGATTCCCGCCATGGCGGAAAGAATCACCACCACCTCATTTCCCTGCTCAAACGTCTTGACGACCCGCTTGGCGACGTTCCGGATCCGCTCCAGGTTCGCCACCGATGTTCCTCCGAATTTTTGAACAATCAACGCCATGGAAGAAACCCTTTCTTCAATCCCCACAAAAAAAGCGTACCGCGTACGCTGTTACCGATTCGACCGGATGTCCGGTCTCGATCCCATTTCTCCGCATTTCCGGATCCGTTCCGGAATCCCCCGGCAGTTGCCGGTCCCCTGGATGATAATCCGGCGCGTATCATCGGGAAGGCATACCATTTCCACCTGAAGGACATTTTCTCCGGGATCCGGCAGCTTGTCCCCCCATTCCACGGCCACCACATGGGATCCGGCCAAAATATCGTCCAGTCCGATGTCGTCCAGGTCAACGGGGCCAATACGGTATAAATCCATATGCACCAGCATCAGCCTGCCGGGATATTCATGAACCAGCGTGTAGGAAGGGCTCACCACATCGCAGTCTTCCGGGACCTCCAGTCCCTGGGCCATCCCCTGCACCAGGCAGGTCTTTCCGCTCCCGAGTTCTCCGGTCAACAGGACGACCATGCCCGGAAACGCCGATTCTCCAATCCATGAGCCCAGTTTTCGGGTTTCCTCCACATTGGAGGTAAACACACGGACCGCGGTTTCAAAAATCGATTCAAGCCGGATCATGTCACCAGGTGTTCATGGATCGACCGGAAAACACGGGGAATTTCCCTGGCCACATCCGATGCCGAAAACCCTTGGGGGCCGTCCGATAATCTCCGGTTTTCGGCCGCCCGGCCATGGAGAAACACTCCCAACCGACACGCATCTTCCGGAGTGTACCCCTGGGCCAGCAAGGCACCGATTACGCCGGTCAGCACATCTCCCATCCCTCCGGAAGCCATCCCGGGGTTCGCTGTCGGATTCACATACACTTTTCCGTCCGGAACTGCAACAATTGTCGCGGCCCCCTTCAATACCACAAATACCCGGTTACGGGTCGCGAAGCGTCGGGCCGCACCGATCCGGTCCGACTGGACATCGGCCACCGTTTTGCCGATCAGCCGGGCCATTTCCCCCGGATGCGGGGTCAAAATCAGCGGGGCACGGACACTGTCCAGGATATCGAGGTTTTGCGCCAGACAGTTCAATCCGTCCGCGTCTATCACGACCGGAATGGAGGACCCCGCAACAATCCGATGGATCAGGCGGACCGTTTCCGGATGGGTTCCGATTCCCGGTCCCACGGCCAGGCATTTTTTGTCGCGCATCGCATGTTCCAGGGACTCGGCTGAAGCTTCCGACAGAAAGCCATCTGATGTTTCCGCCATGGCAAGGGCCATAGCCTCGACCACCTGATTCTGAAGAATGGAAACAATGCCGGACGGAGCGGCAAACGTCACCAGGCCGGCACCACTCCGGATGGCACCCCTTCCTGCCAAAACAGCCGCTCCAGCTTTTCCAATCGATCCGGCCAGGATCATCAGATGGCCGGCATTTCCTTTGTGGGCCACGGCAGGCCGGGGACGATAGATTCCGCGGATATCTTCAAGGGTCAGTACCTCTTGGCCGGGATTCACGGCACGCGCAATGTGTCGTGGGATACCGATGTCCACCACATGAAGCTCTCCGGTGTGCTGGGCGCCGGGATACAGGAAATGGCCGATTTTGGGAAATCCGAAGGTCACGGTCACAGCTGCGTGAACACAGCACCCCATCGGAACACCGGTATCCGCGCATAGACCCGAGGGGATATCGACCGCCACTACCGGTTTTTGCATCCAGTTGATCCGCTCGATCCCATGGGCGAGGAGGCCGGTCACCTCCGATTTCAATCCTGTTCCGAGCAGGGCATCCACCCACACGGCATGGCGCGCCATATCCGCTTCCCGTTCAGACAGGGCACCGGTATCCGTCAGTTCCACCACCGGAATCCCCAATGGTCCCAACAACGCCAGGTTGTCTCCGGCATCCCCGGCTACTCGATCCCGAGAAGCCAATAGATACACGGTCGACGGAATCCCTCTTTGGGCCAGATGCCGAGCCGTCACGAATCCATCTCCTCCGTTGTTCCCCCGACCCGCCAGAATCCCGACCCGATCGACGGGCCGGTTCACGAAAAAATCCGCCACCCGGTCGGCCACCCCCCGCCCGGCCATTTCCATCAATAATCTGCCGGGCAATCCGAACTTATGGATGGTTCGGCGGTCCATCTCCCGCATTTCGGCGGCTGTAACCAGAATCATGGTTGCTTGGTATCCTCTGCTTGAGCCAGCATGCGCAACAGCTCCTCGCTTTTTTGTTCCATCCGTTCGGCCTCCTTTTCCGTATTTTCGTGATCATATCCGGCCAGATGCAGGATTCCGTGAATCAGGAGCTGCATGAACCGGAGGTGAAACGGAATTGCGGCTCCTGCAGCCTCCCGCTGGGCTGTTTCCACCGAAATCACCACATCCCCCAACATCAGGGGGTTGATCCCGCTGCATTCCCCCTCCTGCATGGGAAAGGATATGACATTGGTGGGCCCCTCATGATTCAGATAGTCCCGGTTCAGCATTTCGATCTGAGGATCATCGACGATCAGGATGGACAGTTCATGGTCAGGATAACCCAAGGCGTTTAAGATGGCTTGGGCTTTTTGGCGGATTGTCCTTAGGTGAATCCGTTTCCGTTTTTGGCGATTGCTTATCAGGACGCCCATCTTTCGCCTTTCCTCCCACCACCATCAGTTTTTCGGGATATTCAATGCGATGGTGGTGGATGCCGTTCAGAATTTTGATATAGGTTCTGGCGATACTGTTCAGATCCCGCAGGGTCAGCTCGCAATTACTGAGTTGTCCATCTGAAAAAATCTTGTTGATCAGATTCTGAACCAACCCCTGGATACGGGCCGGGGTGGGATTGTCCAGTGTCCGGGAAGCCGCCTCCACCACATCCGCCAGCATCACCAACCCGGCTTCCCTTGTCTGGGGTTTGGGTCCCGGATACCGGTAGTCATCCATGTTGACTTCCTGCTCGACTTTCATCTGCCGGGCCTTCTCGTAAAAATAGGTCATCAGGCTGGTGCCGTGATGCTGAAGAATCGTGTCGACAATAGCCGTGCCCAGCTTGTGCTCCCGAGCGATTTCCGCTCCATCCTTCACATGGGCTGCGAGGATCCGACGGGACATGGAGGGGGCCAATTTGTCATGACGGTTTTTGCCGTTCACCTGGTTTTCAATGAAATAGTTGGGTTTGCGGATTTTTCCAATATCATGGTAATAACCGCATACTTTGGCCAGGATCGGATTGGCGCCGATTTCCGAGGCCGCAGCTTCCACCATTGATCCGACAATGACGGAATGGTGATAGGTACCCGGTGCCTCGATCATCAACTGCCGAAGAATGGGCCGGTCCAAGTTAGCCAGCTCCAGCAGTTTGATGTCGGTCGTATAATCGAAGGCCAATTCAAACAGCGGAGCGATTCCGGCTGCGACAATGCCGGTTCCCACACCTCCCAGAAACGCAAATGCCCAGGACCACAAGAGATCCGGTATCGACAACCGCGTCTCGTACAGGCAAAGGGCGGTCGCGAGCCCCACATTCAATACCCCAATGATCAGCCCGGCACGGATGAAAACCTTCCGCTCCCGGCATCTCTGCACGCAATAGGCCGCCATGAGGCCATTGAGCAGAAAATAGATCAGGAAATCGAACCGGTTTTGCATCAGGGAGGCGACGGAGACCGAAAGGATAACCGCAACGACCGATGCTACCTGCAACCTCATGAAAAGGCACACGGTCATGGCTCCCGCCGCTATCGGAACTCCGAACAAAATCGAGGAGGCGGTGATTCCATACGCGAGGTTCTGGGAAATCCCCTCCGCAAAGACGTGGGAAATTCGGGCGAGAAAAAAGAACGTGACCAGAATGGAAGACAGGAAGAGAAGATTCCTGTTCCGGTCCTTTCGGATCGGTCCGCCAAGATAGTTCAGCAAGGCATGGCCGGTCAACAGAAGGCAGACCATGATCATCGTCGCTCCAACGACGTTGGTGACAGCCACATGCCTTTTTTCCTCCCCCTGGAGGGCATTGAGTTTCAAAAGATGGGCCTGGGTGACCCGCTCCCCTTCCCGCAGAAGCATTTCACCGGCCTTAATCTTGTACAACACCGGCTTGGTGGTGTCATACACCTTTTTTTTTCGGTCCTCCGTTTCTCTTCGGTTATAGGAAATATTGGGCTGAATCATCTGCTGAACCATTTCGACGATCAGATTCCGCACCTGGTGGTTCAGATCGGCCAGAATAGGCGCCCCCACCACCCGGACCATGGTTTTTGCCTGATCCAGACCATAAAAAGACTTCAGACGGATCATGATGCTTTCCCCGCCGTTTTCGATGTTCCGCAGGATGATTCCTTTATCCGATTCCCGCAATAGAACATCTTTGTTGGCGATGACTCCGTTTTCCTGAATGGTCGTCAGAATCCGGACCGTCAGATCTTCAATGGTTTGGCTGAAACCCTCCTTTTCCAGAATCCCGAACGCCGCATCAGACAGGGGAAAGCCCGTCAGTTCAGCAAAAACCGCTTTCTGTTCCAGAAGTCGGTCATGCAGGGATGATCTTCGACCCGCCGGTCCAAGAACCGGGACGGCGTTCTCTTCTCCAAAACCACCCTGAACCTCCTTTTCCGATTCGATGATTCTCCGCATCAGAACAAATGCCTTGCGAATGTTCTCCGTCTGGCTTTTGGTCAGGGCGGCATCCAGATCATAGACGGCAAGAATTTCATCGGCCGATTTCCGCCGGTTCAGTTCCGTGGCCTCGACGTCCTCAATCAGAAAGTCTTTCCTGGCTTTGATATCCCTTTCGGCGATATCACCGAGAGTATAGGTTTCCACCTGGGAAACCAGGCTGGGATAAAGCAGCACGACAAAGACCAGGCTCACGACAAAGAGCAGCCCCCATGGAACCGCTGGATGGGTGAATAGAACCTGTCGGATCGTTTCCCGCGGATTTTCCGGTTTCATCGGGTACGCCCCTTTTCATGGTCCTCGTATGCCCGGAGGATATCCTGGACCAGCTTATGCCGGACCACATCTTTTTTGGAAAAAAATACCATCCGGATTCCGGAAATGCCCTGCAGGATGTTCTTGGCCTCTATCAAGCCGGAAAGCTTTTCATAGGGCAGGTCGATCTGGGTGATGTCGCCGGTGATAACCGCCCGGGAATTGAATCCGATACGGGTCAAAAACATTTTCATTTGTTCGGTCGTCGTGTTCTGCGCCTCGTCCAATATGATGAACGCGTCGTTCAGGGTCCTACCACGCATAAAGGCCAGCGGGGCTACCTCGATCACTCCCTGCTGAATCAGGTTGGAGACTTTTTCAAAACGCATCATGTCATGAAGTGCGTCATATAGCGGGCGGAGGTAGGGGTCCACTTTTTCCGCCAGATCCCCGGGAAGAAATCCCAGCGCCTCTCCGGCTTCCACTGCCGGCCGGGTCAGAATGATTCTCCGGACCGTTCCCCGGGTCAGTTCCGCCACCGCCATCGCCATCGCCAGATATGTCTTTCCGGTCCCGGCAGGACCGATGCCGAAAACAATGTCAAAGGACCGGATCGCGTCGATATAATCTTTCTGTGCCTGGCTTTTGGGTGTGATGGGGTTTTTCTTGTTGTTGATATAAACCGTATCCAGAAAAATTTTCTTCAAATCCGCATGATCATCGGCACTGAGAACGCCCACGGCATACCCGATATCGTTCGGATAGATGGGATACCCGGTTTTCAGGAGATCGTAGAGTTCGTCCACAGTCATAGGAAGGGGAAGCAGGTTCATCATCTCGAAACGCGATGCGGTCTCGGCGGCTTCGACGAGCGCGTTCAGCTTGAGATCAAAATCGCGGAGCCGGGCGGGTATCGCCAGAC
>CAZTKB010000088.1:0-12075 GCA_964614125.1 uncultured Desulfobacterales bacterium
GTCGGGTTGGTCCAATGATTGGCCCAGCTGGTCGAACAGATCCGTGTGGTTGACGAAGAACTGCAGCACCGGCGGATGAAAATACGCTTGGAGAATGCAGTAGGCGCAATCCATCGTACAAAAGGTGCCGATGTGCAGAATCCGGTATCCGCAGCAGGTATATTCGCGTGTACCGGGACATTCCCGCAAAAAAGGGCCCTTGTTTCGGGTCAGGAACAAAATCTCCTTGCCCTGCCGAATCGGGTCGTCACTGTCGCACACCGCCTGAAAAACCGTCGTCGGGTCCGACACGATCTCTGCGGGAATGCCCACCCGCGAGGCAATCTCGACGGCTGCCGGAAAATCGGCCGCTTCCCGGTGAATGAACAGCCGTTTGGGTTTCAAGATCCGATCATGCCGCTTCTGTCGAGATGAGTGTCTTGACCAAAAGGCAGGCCTGCTCCAAGTTGAGTTTGCTCATGTTCAGGACCATATGGTACAGATCGGGTTGATCGTAATCTTCCTTACCGAATTTCCGGTACAGATTGATTCGTCGTTTGTCATGGATATTCACACTCTGCAGCGCCTGTTTGGGGGACAGGTTATAACGCTCTTCCATGAACTGGACCCGGTCCTCCAGATCCGCAACCATCAGGATGTGGAAGGCGTGGGGGTCGTCTCTCAGGACATATTGGCCGCCCCGGCCGACAATAACGGCGTTTCCCTCCTCACCGATTTTCCGCATCAGTTGGTGCAGAATATCGACATAAATTTCTTCATCCAGATACCCCTTATCGTCGTCGAGGAGACGGTCCATGAAGCTGCTGGGGATCAGCCCGGAAATGAATTTGGAGAATTTGCCTCCGGCTTCCTTCTCCATGTTTTCCACCCAGCTGGTAGACACTTTGGCTTTTTGCGCGACCATCTGGATCAGTTCGTCATCGAACAATGTATAGCCCAGTTCTTTGGACAACATGATTCCCAGAGACTTTCCACCTGATCCATATTGTCTGGAAATGGTGATTACCGCCATGAAACACCTCCTCAACATGAGTGACGGATTACAAATGATTGGTTGTGGCTTTCTCCCGGCCGTACTGTGAATGACGGATACTCTTACCCTATTTCCTATGATCCTGTAAATTCAAAACTGATATGTTTTTGCATCTTGTCGATCCGGGTGAAAATTTCCTTGAGCATGGTCTGCTCGATCCGGGTCAGCTTTTTCGGATTGATGTAGTTGTCCGGATCGGCCTTCTCGATCATGACGGCGTTCACCTGCCGGGAAAAACGCAGCTGCATCAAAAAACCGTACGCATGGTCGAGTTCATTATAGGTTTCCCAGGGCAGTTTCTTGTCAAGGTATAGCTGAAGCATGCGTTCCGGTGTGTTGGTTTCGATGATCCCGTATTTCAAAGCGTAAATCCGGACGATATCGATGATGGGCATCATTGCGGCCTTAATGTCGAAGGAATCCCGATGTTCCCCTTTCGATTCCACGATGAAGTTCCGGAAAAAACCCAGCGGTGGCCGGAAATACAGGGCGTTTTCCGTCAAATGGCGGAAAAATCCGGACCAGCCCTGGAGAATCTGGTTCAGATATCTTCTGAGATCCGCCACCATTTCCATATCTCCAAAGCCCCCTCGGAAGTCGAAGAAAATGCTGGCCTGCAGCAGGTCCTTGGGTTCGGCATGATGCGTCCAGGTCATGAAATATTCCTTCCATACCGAAACCGGCTGGCACCACCTGGGATTTTTGGCCATCACGTCTCCCTTGCACAGATGGTATCCCACCTGATCCAGCCAGGTGCATACGGTTTCCCCCAGAGACAGGAAATATTCCCGGAATTCTACGGCCGATGATTCCGGGGGGTCTTCATACATGATCGCGTTATCCTGGTCGGTTTTCAGGGTCTGTTCTTTTCGGCCTTCGCTTCCCATCACCAGGAAGGCGAATCGGCAGGGCGGCCGGCCGACCTGCTCGATTCCCATATCGACCAGCCGGGTCAGAATGCTGTCCGAAAGGGTGGTGATCAGCCGGGTGAGATTTCTGGCTTTGGCGCCGTTGCGGATCAGGTTCTGGATAACGCCGGGAAGACGGCGGTACAGGTGTGCGATATCTTCCACCCGGTCGACGGACTGTACTTCCCGGATGAGAAACAGGGGAGATTGTCCCTGAGAGGACAGGATGTCCTTGTCCGTGATGATTCCCACGACCTGTTCGTTGGGAGCCGTGACCGCCAGATGCTTGATGTGGTCCTGCATCATGGTCATCAGTACTTCGAAAATCAGGGCTTTTTGGGAAATGGTTTTCAGCGGTGTGGACATGATGGTGGAAACCGGTTCCAGAATACTCAGCCCCCGTGCGATTACTTTCTGTCTTAAGTCGTTGTCCGTCACAATTCCAACAAACCGTCCATCCACATTCCGGACCAGAATGCTGCTGCACCGATGCCGGGTCATCAGTTCGGCTGCCGATTGAATGGTCATGTCCGAGAGGCAGTAGACGATATGGTTCTGGAAGATTCCCTCAATGGATTGATTGAGATACTGCAGGGATTCCTCCCGAGGCTGCATGGTCTGCGCAACAATGGATGCGTAGGATCGATCCAGCATCCGTTTGCCGAAGGTGTCCGTGAAATATTCGGTGAAAGCCTCATGTCGGCTGCACATATCCAGAAACTTAGATTTCGGCCAGGTGTAGAAATAGGTGTCTTCGATGGTTCGAAGAGACCGGATGGCAATGGAATCGTTGAGCAGTATCGAAATGCCCCCGAAAATGCTTCCTTCACTGATTCTGTCTTTTTGTGCGGTTTTGCCGTTTTCCTCGAAATACCGTTCTGCCGCGCCTTTCTGGATGATGTACAGAGATTCGATCCGGGAAAGCCCTTGGATGAAAACCACCTCATCTTTTGAATGGTGTACGACGGAAAGTTCCGAGGCAATCCGTGTGATTTCCGGTTCGGGAAGAAAGGAAAACGGAACGGTTCCGGATAGAAACTGGACGGCACGATCAGTGACAATCAGGGATGCGTAAGAATCATCCAGCATCCGGCTGGAAAACAGATCGACAAAATATTTCGCAAATCCCGGAAACCGGCGGCACAGATCCAGAAATATTTCCCCGGGGAGGGTATAGGTAGTCACATCCCGGGTGGCTTTGACGGTGCGGACCGCAATGCCGGAGTTCATGAGTATCGAGATGCCGCCGAAAATCTCCCCTTCCTGCAGTGATCGTACGGGAGGTTTATCTTCCGGGCGATTGTCGTGCAATTCCAGTATCCCGCTATGGACGATGTGCAGATGTTTTACGCGCGATCTTCCCCGCAAAAACAAAATGGTGCCCGCCGGTACGGACTCTGTCCCCAAGGATCGAAGTACCAGATCGATTTCCGATTGGGGCAGCAGGGAAAAAGGCTGGGTTCGGCGCAGCCGTTCGGTTGTCCGGCTGTCTACCGGAGGGGATGGAACGGTTTCCGTCGCGGTGGAGAAATACGGAGTACCCATGAGTCTGCACCTCACCGAGAAAAATGCCTGATCCGGTTCCAAGTGGTTTCAGGCGGACAACGTTTTAATAACGAATTCGGGCGTAATAGGTTTTTCGGGAGGCATCTATCGCGTCCCGGAGGGTCAGTATGTTCCTTCTGGCCAACAGTGGCAGAAATTTCAAAAAAATTAATGCCGTGGCCGTCGCATCCCCTCGGGCCGTGTGCCTTCCGGTAATGCACAGTCCCATTCTTTGTGCGATCGCCTCCAGACTGTGGTTTCGGTGCGCAGGGTTCAGGAGTGCGGAAAGGAGCATGGTATCGAGCACCGGGTGGTTAAACCGTAGCCCGCTCATTGATTCTTTCATTTGAAACATCCGCATATCGAAAGCGACATTGTGTCCGACCAGGACCGTATTTTCGGCATACCGGTGAAAATGGGCCAGAACTTCGGTGATCACCGGTTTTCCGTGGAGTGCTTCCGGTTGAATACCATGGATCCGTATGGATTCTATCCCAACCGGGCGTTTGGGGTCAACCAGCGTTTCGAATCCGTCCTCCTGAAGAAGCCGGTTGTTTACGATCCGAACGGCTCCCAGAGAAATGATCTCGTCAATTTCAGGATCCAGGCCGGTAGTTTCCGTATCGAGTACCGTGTAAGAGAGATTGGTCAGCAGCGTTTCCATCACTTCTGGGTCTGCCTCCGGACGGTTGAAGAGATCGAAGTCGTAGAATTCCGGTCGGCTGGTGTCCGTGAGGGTGATCGGCGCGATGGTCTGGAAATCCGATGTTTCCATGAACGAGGTCAGGATTATCTCCTGCATCCGGTCCGTTTGATGGCGGATCTGCCGGACGGCGTCTTGAACGGTCGACAGCGTGGGCAACGGATCGGATGACAGAAAATTTGCTGCGAGCCGGATATGTTCCAGACCCTCCCGGAAACGGTCCTGAATATGCAGGACCATCCGCCTGGATTCTATAGTCAGGGTCTGGGAAAGGTCATGAATGATCAGAACGTATCCGGCCGCCTGCCTCCGGGAGTCCAGGAGGGGAACCACTTCGATGCTGAGCAGATTTCCCCGGGGGCCGGTAATGGAAAAAAAGGACACCGGGTTTTCAGAGAGATGCCGGGAAGGATCCGATATTTCGGCAAAGGCCCGGTTGATGTGGATCGGATCGATGACCCGGGAGATGTTTCGTCCCAATCCCAAAAAGGGGCCAAAAAGGGTTTCGGTCCCCGAAAGGTTGCAAGCTTCCCCGGGGGCGGTCAGGACCTCCTGTGCCCGGTTGTTATACAGCAGAATCGAACCGGCCGGATTGCAGATGATCACTCCTTCCGGGAGCTGACGGAAAATGGCTTCCAGAATACTCTTGTCCTTTTCCACCTCTTCCCGGGCTGCGCGGATCCGGTCTTCCACGCTGTTCTGCAATTCTTCGTATCGATCGGCGGCTTCGTTGATCAGGGTTACCAGCCGGTTCATGTCCCGGCTGGCATCGATTCGGATCCGGTGGGAGGGATTGACCGTGTTGATGATCAGCGCCTCATCGGCGATCTGAACCGCAGGAAGCACATAGGTGTAGAGAACGGCGTCGAGCCATACGATCCATCCACCGATAAACATCACGATCATAGCCACCACATATACCATGTGGCGATGCACCAACTCGATGAGCTGATGCTGTTCTTCGGGGGTGAATTGACTCCAGAAGAGCGCGGCCAGGCTGGTGAACACTACGATGGTGGCCAGCGCGGAAACAGCCACGAAAAACCAGAATTTCTTATGGGAATCCAATGTCTTTATCTCTGGACAGGTTTGTCGGGTGACAGCCGGAACATCGAATCGGAAAGAAACAACCGGTGCAGAAGACTGCACCGGTTGTTTCTGGGATCATAATGAATATTGGAATCATTCGGGCCGTTCGGAAAACCGGTTGGAATCAGGAGGGGGATTTTCTGCCTCCGGCATATCCGATTTTGACCAGGGCTTCCTCGATTTCACCCAGAATCGTGGGATCATCGATAGTGGCCGGCATTTTGAAATCCTTGTTGTCAGCGATTTTCTGGATGGTTCCCCGGAGAATCTTGCCGGATCTCGTTTTGGGGAGCCGTTTCACCACGGTCGCGGTTTTGAAAGAAGCGACGGCCCCGATCCGGTCCCGGACCATCTGGACCACTTCCCGGATGATTTGATCATGGTTTTTGGTCACGCCGGCTTTCAATACGATGAATCCGACCGGGACCTGTCCTTTGAGCGAATCCTCCACTCCGAGGACCGCGCATTCGGCCACGTCCGGATGATCCGACAGAATTTCCTCCATGGCGCCGGTTGACAGGCGGTGGCCCGCGACATTGATAATGTCATCCGTTCGGGACATCACGTAGACATAACCGTTTTCATCGATGTAACCGGCGTCGGCTGTTTTGTAGTATCCGGGAAATTCCTCCAGGTATGACTTCACAAACCCCGCATCGTTGTTCCAGAGGGTGGGGAGGGTGCCGGGGGGCAGGGGGAGCTTGACAACGAGAGCGCCGATATCACCGGGTTTGACCAGCCGGCAGTTGGCATCCACTACCTGTACGTTCATGCCGGGGGCGGGAACGGTCGGGGATCCATGAATCACCGGGTATGCATGCAACCCCATACAATTGGCTGCGATGGCCCAGCCGGTTTCGGTCTGCCACCAATGATCGATGACCGGGACACCAATGTGGTTTTCCGCCCATTTCAGGGTGTCCGGATCGGATCGTTCACCTGCCAGAAACAAGGTGTTGAATCCGGAGAGATCATAGCCTTTCATGAGCTTGCCTTCGGGATCCTCCCGTTTAATCGCCCGGAAGGCCGTCGGGGCGGTGAACAGTGCCTTGACCTTGTGCTGGGAAATCACCCGCCAGAAAACACCGGCGTCCGGCGTCCCGACCGGTTTGCCCTCGAACAGGATCGTGGTACACCCTTTGAGAAGCGGACCGTATACGATATAAGAATGGCCGACGACCCATCCCACGTCCGAGGCGGCCCAGTACACATCACCGGCTTCGACATTGTAAATGGCTTTCATGGTCCATTTCAGGGCGACCATGTGTCCGCCGTTGTCCCGAACCACACCCTTGGGAACACCAGTGGTGCCGGAGGTATAGAGAATATATAAGGGGTCGGTGGCGGCCACCGGTACGCAGTCCGCAGGGCTGGCCGAAGTCATGGCTTCCGTCCAATCCAGATCCCTTCCTGGTATCAGGGACGCTGTTTCCATGGGGCGTTGCAGGATGATGCATTTTTCCGGTTTGGAGGCAGCCAGTTCTATCGCCTGGTCCAGCAGCGGTTTATAAGGAATGACGCGTTTCACTTCGATGCCGCAGGATGCGGAAATCATCAGTTTGGGTTTGGCGTCATTGATCCGGGTTGCCAATTCGTTGGGGGCAAAACCGCCGAACACGACGGAATGAATGACACCCAATCGCGCACAGGCCAGCATGGCGATGGCGGCCTCCGGCACCATGGGCATATATATGATCACCCGGTCCCCTTTTTGGGCGCCCAGGCTTTTCAATACGCCGGCGAATCGGGCGACTTCATCTCGCAGTTCGGAATAGGTATAGGTTTTGCTGGAGTCAGTCACCGGGCTGTCGTAAATCAGGGCCGCCTGATTCCCCCGGCCGCTTTCAATGTGATAATCCAGCGCGTTGTAACAGGTATTCATGACCCCCCCGGAAAACCACCGATAAAACGGTTTGTTGGAGTCATCGAGCACCTTATCCCATTTTTTGTACCAGTGGCAATCGGCGGCCGCCTCCGCCCAGAAACCTTCCGGGTCGTTGATCGATCGGGTGAACGCCTCGACATACGGATTGGTCATTAAATCCTCCTTGTATCGGATAATCTGAAACGTTACCGGGGCGGGTATCCCCCGCCCCGGTCTTTTTTGCTTGATCACAATAGCATCCGCGGAGACTGCAAGAGCACGGACGTCATCCCCACAGGCCCATGCCGAATGAAGCCGTGAACAGAATAATAAAAGCGATAATGCCGATCAGCCATTTGTCTTCCAGGTTCATAATACCCTCCTGTCCAAAAATACGATGTTATTCTTTGACGACCAGTCTTTTTTCCTCGTTGGCCCGCGCGATCTGGGCGTCGTTTGTCGTGGAAAACTCTGCCTTGAAGGTCAGTGCCCACATCATGACAATACCGGCGGCCCACCAGAAGATCTGCCAGGACCACAGCGGCGGGAATCCGGCGAACGAGAAGGCGGTGTTACCCAAAATACAGGCCGGACCGATGGCGAAGAAATACCAGAGCGGCACCACGAATTTCATGGCGCTTCGCCATTTCAGGGCGTTTTCGCTGGGCGCGTCGACACTGTCCAGCCACTGGCGGATTTCCGCCTGCCGGTCAATGGTTTCCTGGTCATCCTTGAAGCCGATACCCTTGCAGATATAGGCGACGACCAGGCCGACAAAGGTCCCCCAGAAAGCGCAGTGCATGGACAGGGGGTTGGGCCAGACCGAGTAGGTCAGGTAAACCGCGAACATGCCGGCGGCGACTCCGAGGACCGCCCCCATGCGGGGGAATTTGAAGCCCCAGCATACGCCCAGCAACAGAACATACATGACAAACCCGAAAGCCGTCGCCAAAGCACCCAGAATCACCAGAGCCGCCTTGGAGTTGATACCCACATACAGAGCTGCGATAGTTAAACAGGTCGTGAGCAGACGGTTCACCCAGATCTGTTCCGTGTCACTGGCCTGCTGTTTGCGGATCAGCCGCCAATAGACATCCCGGAGGAGAATCGAGCCGCCAGTGTTGATGTAAGGGGCTGCCGTGGAATGGATGGCGGCAATGGCGCCCATGAACACCAGACCGATCATGAAGGGCGGCAGAAAGTTGTTCATCAGGGTGGGAACGATGGTACGATCGGACATTCCCTGGAAAGCGGCCACACCGGCCACTTCCAGAACTTTCGAGCCCATTCCCTGGAAAGCGGTGAAATAGAAGAGGGCAAAGCCGACCACGAAGGTGGACATGAAGGCCTGCTGCCAGGCCAGGGGTTTGGGGGATTTGATTCCGAAGAAAGTCATGGTGAAAGCCGGCGAGGACTGGATGCCCATGAGAGAGAACATGTAGGTCAGGATCATCACGGTGGTCCAGGATGCGGCGCCTTTTTTACCCAGGCCCCAGGTGATCACCTCCGGGACCGTCAGAAATTTCTGGTCGACCTTGCCGAGTGTCGCCGTGAATCCGCTCCAGCCGCCGAACTGGGGGTCGTGAATGACATAAGCACCCAGGGTGATGATGCCGCCGACCAACAGCAAAAACTGTAGTACACCGACGTAGGCGCCAGCCTTCATGCCGCCCGTCATGACGTAGAACCAGACAATGGCAGCCAGAAACAGCGCTCCCGTGATGAAGTCAACCCCGGTGATGACGTTGAACAGCGCGCCGGCCGCCATCAACTGAACCGCGGAATAAAAAATGGAATACAAGACCGCGGTCAGAACGACGAGATAACGCAGGATCTCACTGTTGAAATAGTAGGCATACATGTCGCCTGGAGTGACGAAGCCGTAGCGTTTCCCCAGCAGCCACTGGCGTTTGGCGAAAAAGGTTCCGGTGATGGGAATGGTCAGAACATAAAACGAAGCAAACGCATAGGCCAAACCGTCCCGCCAGATCAGGCCGGGATGGCCGATGAAGGTCCATCCGCTGAAAGAAGCCGCCGTGGCTGCCATCAAAAAGGCAATAAACGGAACGGAACGGCCGCCGATGGCGTAGCCGGCCGCTGTTTTTTCCCGGAAAAACCCCTTCATTCCTTCATAGGTTGAATAGACAATATACACACCCAACAGAATATATACCCACGTTACAGCGCTCATACAATATCCTCCTTCAGATACACCGCCGACTTTTAGTGGACCGGCCGGTTCGGCCGGACGGGTTTCGGATCGCGTGGTACAAAAACAGGTCTATCACCCCCCTTCCATTCAACTGCTTATCGTGCCAGATGGGATTGCGGTTGACAATTTCCATTGATCAATTTGAAATATGCTACTATTACATAAACAGTGCCGGTTAGTGAATTGAGGTTCTCCCCGCAACGTGACTGCCGAAAGGAACGGATTTCCATGTGGAACCGCTTGACTGCATTTCTGCAATATCCCGAACAGGTGCGATACGGACTTGGGCTGCTTGCGGCTGGTTGGATATCGGTATTCGCTTTTCTGTATCATATCCATCTGGCCTTTCCGGATCGGTTTACCGGGAACGAAATCCTGCGCGTTCTGGTGGTGGGAATCGGCATTTGCCTCTGTGTGTTTGCCATCAAACCATGGGCGCGTAAACTGTGCCTGTTTTTTAATGTCGGAATTATTACCATCCATGCCATGTTCCTGGCGATCCGCATAGCGTCCCTGGGCTTTACGTCTCCGGGTCTGACGGTTCACTCCCTGACCACCCTCCTGTTGTTCGGAATCAGTACCCGATTTCTGCTAAGTCAGGAGACCGCGGCGTTTTTCAAAAGTCGAGAACCCCGAAAATTTGATGAAAACGGAAAAGAAATCCTCTAGCCGATAGTATCCAACAATAAAATCTCTGTGAAATGGGAAGGAATCGGAGACGTGACGGAATCTCTCCCCCCGAAAGAAATCATTTGTACATGCGGTAACCGTTTTATCAGTCAACAACGATCGAACTGGTGCCGTTCGTGCGGAAAACAGGTGTTTTACGATCCGAAAGACGCCGGTCAAAGCCGCCGAAACCGCATGTTTGTTATGGCGCTTCTGCTCATCATCGTTACTTTCCTTGTTTATTTTTTTATTGAATTGATCGTAACCCCGATGATGCATCTGCGCTCCCCCTGATCCCAGACGCCGGAGGGTAGGGCTCTTCCGGCGTCTGGATGGAAAGTCTTCGTTTCTCAATCCATATCCATAAAAAAGGTCGATGCCATGGTATAGGATCGTACGGGTGCGTTCGGTCCTTCTTCCGTATCGCTGACGGCTCGGACCGTCCAGAAATACGGGATGTCTTTTTTCAGGCGTTTGGCTGGTATCTGATAGGAAGGCCCATCCGTTTTTTCATCGATAAAACAATCGGCACACGGAGACCCGGGCGTGACGGCATTCAATATTTCCGCCGATGAGGCCACGAAAACCCGATATCCCTTGGCGCCCTGGACCGGCTTCCATTTCAGCAGGGTCGTCAATACCTGATTTTTGGCTTTGTCCTTGGGCACATCCAGTTCCGGAGCCGCCAGGGATCCGGCCAAAACCCCAACGGACAACCATGTCACTATCCCCAGACTCAAAAAAAACCATTTGATTTTCAGACTCATTTTCCCCTCTTTCGCGGTAAGGATTCCGGGAACCCGGCAGGCTCATTTCTGGACCATGGCGATAATGGCTTCAACGATTTCCGGGTTGGCCAGGGTCATGACATCCCCGACATCTTTTTTGTTGGAGATGGCCCCCAACACCCGGCGCATGATTTTGCCGGAACGGGTTTTGGGCATATCCGGAACAATCCACACTTTCCTGGGCTTGGCGATGGGGCCGATTTCGGTGGCCAGTGCTTTGGAGATTCGATCCTCCAGTTCCTTGCTCGGGGTAAATCCGGGTTTGAGAGCGACAAAGAGATCGGGAACTTTCCCTTTGATTTCATCGGACACTGGTACCACCGCGGCTTCGGCGACTTCCGGAACCACCAGGGCCGCGGATTCCAGTTCCTTGGTTCCCAGGCGGTGTCCGGAAACATTGATGACGTCGTCGATCCGGCCGAGGATCCGATAATAGCCGTCCGGGGCTTCGACAGCCGCATCGCCGGTCAGATACGGCCAATCCTTCCAGTCTTTGCTGTCGGGGTTTTTGCAGTATCGCTGATAATACTGGCGGACAAACCGGTCGCGGTCTCCCCAGATGGTCTGGAAGGCCCCGGGCCATGGGTTTTGGATACAGATGTTTCCGGCCTTGCCGCATCCGGCCGGAAGTTCGTGGCCGTCCTCGTCATAGATGATGGGATGAATTCCCGGCATTCCCGGACCGGCGCTGCCGGGTTTCATGGGTTTGAGGGCGGGCAGGGTGCTGCAGAGAAAACCGCCGGTTTCCGTTTGCCACCAAGTGTCTACGATGATGGCCTCGCCCTTTCCCACTTCCTTGTGATACCATTTCCACACCTCGGGTTCGATCGGCTCGCCCACGGTTGTCATATGTTTGAAATGGTAGTTGTATTTCTTGGGCTCGTCCGGGCCGATTTTTCGCAATGCGCGGATGGCGGTCGGTGCGGTATGGAAAATATTGACATCCAGATCCTGGGCGATCCGCCAAGGTCTTCCCGGATCCGGATAGTTCGGAATCCCCTCGTAAATGACAGTTGACGCGCAAAGCGCGAGCGGGCCGTAGACGATATAGGAATGGCCGGTGATCCAGCCGATATCGGCCATGCACCAGTAGACATCTTCCGGATGGATGTCCTGTACGAATTTGGATGTGCCGGCCACATAGGCAAGGTATCCGCCGGTGCTGTGCTGACATCCTTTGGGCTTTCCCGTGGTTCCGCTGGTATACATCAGAAAAAGCGGTGCTTCCGCCGGCATCGGAACCGGGTCGACCCGTTTTCCATAG
>CAZTKB010000089.1:0-12050 GCA_964614125.1 uncultured Desulfobacterales bacterium
CATCCGCGAGAAGCCTGGAAGAAATCCGAAAAAGCGGCGAAATACGAATCGGGTTGTCACCCATTCATCCATCCGTGTGCAGTGTCCTTCCGGAAGGATGCCGGACAAACTGCCGTTTCTCCGGGCCGGCTTATGAAATTGCTCTGGCTTTTGCCCAGTCATTGGGTACTGGAATCAAACCGCGTTTTCTTTCTGTCGGATGGGATGAGCAGTTTTATAACGAAGAAGGGAAAACCGTCCGGGAGGGCAGCTATACACCGGCATTGCTCGCTTCCGGGCAAGTAGACCTGTATCCCAACAATCTCAGCGTCAATAAATGGAGAAAGAAAAAATTCGATTTTGTCGTTCTCTTTCCCAGTCGACGGATGGTGGTCGTGCACCGGTCCCAAAAAGAAAAGATGAAAAAAATACAGGATTTGGCTGGAAAGACAGCCCTCGTCGAAAAGGACACCAGTTATCACACCTGGCTTCAGGAGCAAAATCTGACGGTCTTCTCCGAACACCCGATGATTATTCGATTGGTGACCACTCGCGAAGGTCTCCGATTGTTGAACGACGGAGAAGCGAATTTCACAGTCATCGATTCGGACGCCGCCATTTGGGCCATCCGGCAGGAATACCGGAATCTGGAAATGGCATTCCCGGTCGGGGGTAACGATGAAAACGGCTGGGGACTGCGAAAGCAGGATCAAGACCTCCAGAATGCCGTTCAGCAGTTTTTCAACCGGCAGCGGGCGGATGAAAATTCTGACCTCAACCGGATCTGGCAACATTATTACGGAATGTCCCTGACCGAATTCATCCGCCTGGTCAGCGCCATTCCGGAATAAACGGGCGGGGAACGCCCACGGAATTTTCTGACTGGAAAGAGTACCGCTCATGAAATTCAGTCTCTCCCTATCATCGATTCTTTTCCCGGTTGCCGTCGTTTTTCTATTTGTGCTGGAATGGTTTCCTGCAATCAGCCTCGCTCGAGATTGGAAGCAAGTCATAAATACCCGGGAAATCCGCTTTTGTATCGCCCCGATTACCCCTTCCTTCGCCCTTCCGACCCGCTCCCCCTGTCGGGAAAATTGCCAATTCACCGGGCCCGGCATCCGGGAAATTGAGGCGGTTGTAAGAGCGCTGGGCAAAGACCTCCGGATCGTCACCCACTGTATTGATTGGGATGAGCAGTTTCATGATACTACCGGCCGAACAGACCTGGAAGCGGTATATACACCGAGGTTGATGGAATCCGGTATGTGCGACATCTATCCGATTCACATGACCAAAAACAGCTGGCGGGTGAAGAAACTCGATTTTGCGGTTCTATTTCCCAGCCGGATGATGGTTATTGTTCATAAAAGCCGGGCCGGGGGATTTTCCCAAATAGCCGATTTGGCGGGAAAGACTGCCGCGGTGGAGCGAAACACCAGTTACCATACCTGGCTGCTGGAACAGAACCAGGGTGGCTTCGCCAATTCTCCCGTCCAGTTCCGATTCCGGAATGTACAAGACAGCCTGGCTGCCGTTGAAAACCGAGAGGTAGATTTTACTCTCGTTGATGTGGACATCGCCCTGTGGAACACGACCCATCGCCGAACCGATTTGTCCGTGGTCTTTCCGGTAGGCCCGATCGACGAAATCGGATGGGCCTTTCGCAAACAGGATCGGGGTCTTCGCAACGCGGTACAAGAAATCTTTCATAAACAAGCTCAAGATGAAACCTCGGATTTGAATCGCATCTGGAAGGAGGAGTTCGGTGTCACCCTCATTCAGATGAAGGCCTTGATTCATGCCACGGAACCGTAAGCTGAATTTATCTTTTTTTTCCGATCGATCCATCAAAACCCGCCTGATTGTCATGACAACCGGGGTGGTTTCCGCGGTCGTATTGATTCTTACCCTGATCACCGGTTATGTCGCGATTCGGCTGCTTGAACGGGAGTCCAATCAGCAGTTGCACGAGTCTCTGGAGATGGGTGTAGGCATGGTTTCCGGCTTCATGAATGTACGGAATGCCAACCTGAATCTGTGGAGCACCAACCCCCTGGTGGTATTTGTTGCCGAAGATCCCCAGCTCGGATCCGTATTCGTTCCCAGCTTAAAGAATGTCTTTCTCCAGATTCGGGAGCAGGAACCATGGATCGACAACATTTTGATCCTTAAACAAGGCGTCATCGTTTATGACGACCGAAATGCGGTTATTTCCGACCCTTCCAATGAAGAATCCTCCGGAATCATACGGGAGATGCTCCGCCAGCCCCCACGCGAAACCGCCATCCTGACCGTTTCGGGAACTTCCCTCGAAAATCACCGCCGGCAGATCCTGTCGTTCAAACATGTCATCACCAAAAACGGCCAACCTCTTGAGGAGTGCTTCCTGATTGCATGGATGGATATCGAACGAGTCAACGAAGAATTGTTCCGGGAAACACAGATCGGAAACAACGGATTCCTCACGCTGGGATTTACCATTCAGCCAGGAGGATTTCAGGTCGTCCCGCCACCACCGAAACATGTGGATGAAGGAAAAAACTCTCGGAAAACCAAAGAGGTGTTCCACCAATCCGCCGCCGGATGGAGATCTCCGCGGGATGTTCCCCAAAGGCAGGATTCGATTCTGATCGATATCGCCCATCTGCCGCGGGAATCCCTGTATTTGTTGGGTATCGCCTCCCTGGAAGATATTCAAGGTTCTGTCCACCGCCTGGTTGCGCTTCTGGCTTTTGTTGGCTTGATCGCCGCGGCCTTGGGTATCGGGGCAACGTTTTTCATCTCCCGGAAAATCGCGGGGCCGATTCGTTTGCTGACCCGGAAAGTCAAAGCGTTCTCTTCCGGAAATCTGGACCCGGATCATTCGATGGAATCCGATACCTGTCCCGCAATTGAGCCTACTGCCACGGCAGGCAGCCGCAACGAATTGATCGTTCTGGAAAATACCTTCAACCGAATGGTTCTGGAAATCCGGAATTTGCTGGAGAAAACCCAAAGTGATGCCGTAGCGCTCAAACAGTACAGTGACAGACTGGAAGAACTGGTTCGGGAACGTACTTCAGAGCTTTCGGATGCCAACCAGGAACTTTTGCTGGCCAAAGAAAAGGCGGAATCCGCTACCCAGGCCAAAAGTGACTTTCTGGCCAATATGAGCCATGAAATCCGGACTCCGATGAATATCGTAATCGGACTCAGCCATCTGGCCCTGAAAACCGATCTGACGAATCAACAACAGGATTATCTGACCAAAATTCTGACTGCTTCCCGGAACCTTCTGCGAATCATAAATGATATCCTTGATTTTTCCAAAATTGAAGCTGGGCACATGTCCTTTGAGCAAATCGAGTTTGACTTGAATTCCGTTTTGGAAAACCTGAGCGCATTACATGCCGGAAAACTGGAAAAACCAAATGTGGAATTTCTGATTTCCTGTCCGCCGGACATCCCCCGAGCACTGATCGGTGATCCGCTTCGAGTGGGGCAGGTATTGACGAATTTGGTTGGAAATGCCATGAAATTCACGGAACAGGGAGAAGTGGTCGTTTCCGTCCACCGCATTCAGGAAACAGAAAATTCGGTCATCCTTTCCTTTTCGGTACGAGATACGGGTATCGGAATGAACCAGGATCAAATGGAACAACTGTTTCAAGCATTCACCCAGGCCGATGCCTCGACAACCAGACGTTATGGCGGAACAGGGCTGGGGCTGGCGATTTCCCGAAAACTGGCCAATTTGATGGGGGGTGACATTCAGGTCTCCAGTAAACCGGGAAAAGGCAGTGAATTTGTATTCACCGCCCGATTCGGAAGGCAGGTGGAAAAGTTGCAACCGCTGCCCGCCCCTCATGTGGGCAAGCGGGTCCTGATTGTAGATGACAGTTTATCCGCACGTCTGATTTTACAGGATATGCTGACTGGATTCGGTTTTGAAACCCAAACCGCGGAAACCGGAGAGGAAGCGCTCCGTCTGCTGGAAAAAGCGGAAAAATCCGGGAACCCGTTTGACCTAACCTTAATGGATTGGCAAATGCCCGAAATGGATGGAATCGAGGCGGTTCGGCGCATCCGCTCGGCAGACTATCTAAAACAGACCCCAGTCTTGATTATGGTGACCTCATACGGCCGTGATGAAGTTCTCCACCGCGTTCAGCGGGGAGAACTGGACGGGTTGATTCTCAAGCCGGTTCATCCGACCGTTATGCGAAACACCCTGATGCAGGCGTTTGCCTCCGAACCGAATGTCTCCACTTCCCCCGTTCTTTTTCGAACCGCCAGTCATTCATATGGTTGCGACAATCTACGATTATCCGGTCGGGTTCTATTGGCGGAAGATCACCCGGTGAATCAGCAAGTCGCCCGAGAACTGTTGGAAAGCGCCGGCCTGTCGGTAATCCTTGCAGAAAACGGGAAAAAAGCGGTCCAACTGGCGGCATCGGAGCCGATCGACCTGATTTTGATGGATATCCAAATGCCGGAATGGGATGGATACCAAGCAACCCGTCACATTCGAAACACCGCCAGGGGTGCACAGTTACCCATCATTGCGATGACCGCCCACTCCATGGCGGGAGACCGGGAAAAATGCCTGGATGCCGGAATGAACGATCATATCGCAAAACCAATCGACCCGGAACAATTGGTTGCCGTGTTGAAACAGTGGTTGCCTGCCACCATCGTACATCCGGTTTCCATCAAACAACCGTCAGAGGAAACCAACCGGATTATTCCAGAAAGCATCCCGGGAATGGATGTATCAGAGGGCCTGGGACGTGTCAGAGGAAATGAATCCCTCTATCGAAGCCTTCTGTTGGATTTTTACCGAAACTCCCGGGACATCCCGCAGCGGATCTCGGAAGCGCTTTATAAGGGAGATCGAGAAACCGCCAAACGTCTGGCCCACGCCGTCAAAGGCATTTCCGGCAACATCAGCGCGACCGAAGTCTTCCAGGCAGCCTCGACGCTGGACCAATGGCTTGCCCGGGAAGACAGCCCTACTCCTGACGCCGCCCCAATGAATACGTTTTGCGAAGCCATGGATCGGTTGATAACCCATCTGGGGGAACTGGATATACCGGATTTCCCGCCGGAAACCAGACCCGCGACATCCGGCGACACCGATATTGGAACTCTACTGAAAGAACTTCATCACCGGATACAATCCGGAAGCCCGCGTGCTTTGGATATGATTCAAGAAATCGCCGACCGGATTCCGGAATCCCGGCGGGATTTGTTCACACGGTTGTCGAAACAAATTGAAAATTTCGAATTTGACGATGCCGAGAACACATCCCGGGCGTTGTCGGAAGCTTTTCAAACCAATTCGGATGCTTCCAAAACCCAATAAAAAGGAACAGCCTCTTGGAAATCAAACCACGAATTCTGATCGTGGATGATGAACGCTCCAATATCCACGTCTTAGATGAAATCCTCCGGGATGATTATGATATCATGGTTGCTTTGACGGGAAAGCAGGCAATCCGCCGGGCCGGATCCGAAACACCCCCGGAACTGATCCTGTTAGATATTCAAATGCCGGAAATGGATGGATTCGCGGTCTGTACCGAATTACAAAGCAGACCGGAAACCCGGGAAATTCCCATCATCTTCATCACGGCCATGAGTAACCAAAAGGACGAACAGCGTGGCTTGGAGCTCGGCGCGGTGGACTACGTCACCAAGCCCTTCCACCCCGCCATCGTCCAGGCACGCATCCGAATCCATCTGGATCTGAAACGCCAGCGGGATATCTTAAGTCGGATCTCTGGAATTGATGGGCTCACCGGTGTCGCCAACCGCAGGCGATTGGACCAGTTTCTGGATTTTGAATGGCGGCGTTGCATCCGAACCGGGTCCTTCATCTCCTTTCTGATGATGGATATTGACCATTTCAAGGAATACAACGATCATTACGGACACATGGCCGGAGATGACTGCCTTCGGGAAATTGCCTCTGTTCTGGCCGCCAACGCGGCCCGACAAACCGATCTGGTCGCGCGATTCGGAGGAGAGGAATTCGCCTGCGTCATGCCGGAAACTGATATCGCCGGGGCCATTACGGTCGCCAAAAGAATGTTGCAGGCGGTAACCCATCTTTCCATACCGCATGCGTTTTCACCCATAGCCCCCCAAGTGACCATCAGCGCGGGGGTTGCCACTTTGGCACCGGCACAGGCTCGGGATAATCCGCGAACCCTCATCGAAAAAGCGGATCACTGGTTGTATAACGCGAAACGAAACGGTCGGAACCAGGTAGCTTGGGATCCTGATGTCTACCCTCTCCCCCCCGGAATGGTTCCTTCCAGGTTGCACTTCCAGGAACCGGAGAAGACCCATGCCAAACCTCTCATTCTGTTGGTGGACGACGAACGGATCAATCTGAATGTCCTGGAGGCCATTTTTAAGGATGAATGCGACACCGACACCGCCACCAGCGGAGAACAGGCGTTGATGCGGGCCTCGGATCATCCGAAACCGGACATGATTCTGTTGGATATCCAGATGCCCCACATGGATGGATACAGCGTTTGTCAAATTCTGAAGAACGATCCTTCAACCCGGGACATCCCTTTGATGTTCATCACGATTCTGACTGAAGGTGCGGATCAGAGCCGAGGATTTGCGTTGGGTGCCGTGGACTACATCACCAAACCTTTCCATCCTGCAGTCGTACTCGCCCGAGTAAAAACCCATCTGCGGTTGAAAAACGCGCTGAACACACTTTCGGAACGGAATCGGGAATTGGAAAACATGCTGAATCTGAGGGCCAGTGTGGAACGCATCGTTCGTTGCGATTTCAAAAAACCCCTGGAAGAAATTATGGAAACAGCATATTCCATTCTGGAAAAACCAGCCTACGCTACCCTCCCGATTTTGGAATTCCGAAAAATCCTGTCTCAAAGTTTCCACTTGATGCGGGAGATCAACCGGTCCGTGGATTTATGGAAACTGGAACGAAACATTTACCCGGTTTTCCGAAAAACGGTGGATATTTCCCGAATCATCGGGATGGTCCGGATGGAAATGGATGATTCCCTGCGCAAAGCCAATGTAAACCTGGAATACCTTGCGGCCGATGGAACTCGGGATCCGGAGGCATCTTTCCTGGTGTACGCCGAAAAGCTGTTGTGCTGCAGCCTGGTGGATACCATTCTGATGAATGCGCTGGACACCTCGGTGCCTGGTGGAACTATCGGAATTTTTTTGAAAAACCAGGAAGGCGACCGATTGTTCCAAGTCCGGAGTTCCGGGGTAATCCCCGTTGATCTACGCAACCGCATGCTGGAAAAAGGATTCGGATGGGTAAAATCCGATCCGGATGGGATACGGACTTACCTGGCACGCTTGATAGCTGAAGTGCTAGGGGGTTGTCTGGAAGTGGAAAGCACCGAGGATGCGGGAACAGTTCAGACTCTTCGCATTCCGGCCGGTTATCCCTGATTTCTATTCCAGCGGCGGTTTCGTGAGGGTGGAAGAGGAACTCCATTCTCTTTCCCCCCTCCACGCCTGTTCAGGTTTCATCCATGTCTGCCGGCACATTTTCCTTTTCAATATCCGCCAGAATCGTATGGTTGACAAGATTTTGCCTGCGGCCGAACATTCCGTCATATTGCCTCCACTCTTGAATCCGCACCGCATTGGAATCACGAATGATTCCAACTTTGGAGGATGCAAGCGGACCTGAAAAAAATTCCTGTAAAAGAACCGGGTGGGTATAGGAATCCGACAGGTTGGCCAACCAATACGGATTTCCCCCCTGCAATTCATAAGCTTCGAGCACACGGGATCCCAGAAACGACAGGCCGAGCGGTTCACTTTTTTTCAACCTGCGATCCGCCTTTCCATGGGATTCCCATATCGCCACGGGAAGCGTGTGCATACGCAACTTCTCCTGTGGCGACCATGTACGGGAATCCCTTTCAGATACAAATCCAGTTTCCACGTATACTTGGTCCAACCCGGGCAGATGATCCCCGAACTGAATCAACACGGCCGGTCGTCCCCTCTTTTGCAGCCCATCGGCCAGATTGACGTATGCCTTCCAGGCATCCCGAGCCCCGATCAGGAATGCCCCCATGGCTTCCCGGCTACCCTGGGAAAGAGTGTCCGGAATCCATGGTTCGACGGCTTCCAAACGGGACTCCGGATATTTTCCCCGATCAAACGGCAGATGATTCTGCATGGATATGGCAAAAACGAATTGTGGAAGGGAATCGGGTTTTTGTAACTCCTGCAGAATTTTTTCCGCCAGTGATCGGTCGGAGACATAATACCCGCTGATTTCCGGTTCGACAAAGTCATCAACAGCCAGATATCGATCAAATCCGAGGGATTCGTACACCCGGTCACGTGCCCAGAAATTCCTTTCAAAGGGGTGAACCGCCATCGTTTGATACCCCAGCGATCGGAAATGGCGGGCCAAGGAAAATACCGGACCCAGGATATAGTCGACATACGGAATGGTTCCCTGCGGAAGAAAGGCCATCGTATATCCGGTCAAAAACTCAAATTCGGCATTACAGGTCAGCCCTCCCACAACCGGAGATACCACTTCACCCCAGAAAGTTCCGGAAGGTGCCGGAATTCCAGTCCAGGAAAAAGGGGAATTCGAGGAACCGGTCATAACCAGAGGATCCCACCAGGCTTCGCTCATCACCACGATGATATCCGGTCGAATATCCGGTCGTTTTACCGGTGGTTTCATCCATTCCGCATAATGACGTTCCACAGCCGATGGATCGTATCCCCGCGGACGAACGACCAGAGACTGCTCGAAGTTCCATGCAATTGCGAGTAATTGTCCGTTTCGGTAGGTGTTTTCCCGGAGATCCCATCCCACATACCGGAACTCCTTTTTCTCCAGGACATCGCTGAACCAGGTCGGCTGGACCCATCCGGTTTGTCCCAGCAGGTTCGCACCGAACACGGGTAAAAGAACCGCGATTCCGATGGCCAGGCCGGCAACCCGTCCGGTGAATCCACCCCGGGGCGTTTTTCGATAAAGATACACCAGGGCGGCCCCCATCAGAAGAATGATTGGCCAAAAAGCCCAGGCGTGTTCTCCCATGAGGATCTTCAAAGTATCCATATGCTGGAAACCGAGCCGGAAATCGGAGGACACCACCGGAAGCCCCAAGATATCCTGTTTGCAACGATTGATAAGGGAATACATCACGTATAGGAGGCCAAGGAGAATGGATCCGACGGTTTTCCCGAAAATTCCCATGCCAAAGGCAACCACGGCGATCATCAGCATCAAATTTACCACCGCCGCCTCCGGGTGACTCCACAGCCACTGCCATACCGGATACCATCCGTTTCGAACAACGGCTTCTCCAGCCGACAAGGATACAACCGACGTCAGGCCATTGACCAACGCCCAATGGAGAAAGCGGCGCATCCGACTCCGGAACCAGCCAGTCCAGTCTTTCATGAAAAACTTCCATTCAGGAAAAGAGATCAGAAAAAATCCAGATAATCACACAACCCTTAATTATTATACGAAAGCTGGACGAGCGGATCAATGGAAACCGGTGGGTTCGAACGTTTCCGGAGTACGCAACCTGTGGACTCTGAAGCGGCCGAAAGTCATTTGACGATGGGAAAAACCCTTGAAAACACGGCTAGAAACCGGATTCCGTATTCGAAATCGGATTTTCGGTCGGCGGGATGGGGAAAATGTTCCATATTCGGCATTGGGTCAACCGGCGGTGGACAATAAATCCCATTTTTTCATGCAGCCGGATCGAATGATTCCAATCGCTGTACATCCCGGAAATTACACGATGGTAACCCAAATTCTGCAGCGCGGAAAGCAGGGCACCCAACAGACAGGATCCGAAGCCTCGCCCCATTAGCCTAGGATGGATGACGATATATTCCAGGTAACACGATCCAGGCGGCAGTCGAAGAGTATACCAGAGAGCCATCCGGAAATCCCGAAAAGTTACCCAGGCAAATCCGCCTAGCCTTTGTTGAGTTTCCAGCAACAGACATCGGTCTCCTGCATCCAGAGATCTTTCCATTTCCTCGATATCCCGGGAAAAACCGGCCAGCCGGCTGACCGAGAACAGATCTTCCCGTTCAGCCCACCGAATCCGTATTTCCGAAGGAATTTCGCAATGGACAGGCTGTTGGAGATCCCTCACCATTTCCAGCCATTCCTCGCAGGACTGCATCTGCTGCGCCATACGCCGGATTTTTTCACCGAAAAGTGCCATCTGATTTCCCCCGCAAGGATGAAATCCGATATTTTTCCGCTCCTTCATTGATTCAGAGGGACAACCGCTCCCGTATTCGTTCCCACATGGAGGGTGCCTGTTGAATCTTGTCAACGGACATGGACGCCAGGCTGTTCCAATATTTGGAATATCGGTTCCTGGTCCGCCAGAGAATTCGACTCATTTTTTGGATATCCTCATCAGTCATCAGCGTTTTCGGATCCGTATGCTGAACTCCCGCCATCTCGCGCAAAACCCCTTCGACAGAATCCCGCAATCCCTCCAAATCGTACCCACCTTCCAAAGTCAGAACAATTTTACCGTCACAGGTAGTATCGGCGATCTGAAGCACGCTCCGGGTCAGGGCAGCAAACCCGCGCGGCGTCACCTTCATTTCTCCCAGCGGATCCTGGTGATGAATATCAAAACCGGCACTGACCAGAACGAATTGGGGTTGGAACTCCAGGGCGACAGGCCGGAGAATCTTTTCAAACAACACGGTATATTCTCCATCCCCCAATCCGGCCGGGAGCGGAATATTGAGGGTGTATCCCTTGCCGGCTCCTTTCCCGAGTTCCCTCCAGGTTCCGGTCCCCGGATAGGCGCCGTCCCGGTGAACCGAAAAAAAGAGTACTTCCGAGCTCTTCTCGAAACAATGCTGGGTTCCGTTTCCATGGTGAAGGTCCCAATCGACAATCAGCACCCGCCTGATTCCAAGGGTATCCAGCGCATACCGGGCCGCAACAGCCACATTGTTGTACAGACAGAAGCCCTTGGGGCGATTCTTTTCCGCATGATGACCCGGGGGGCGAACCAAGGCGAAAGCATTGTCAAGATCACCCTTCCAGACCTGCTCAACCGCCAGACACAGTCCCCCTGCGGCAAGCAACGCGGCTTCATGAGATAAAGGAGCAGTAATGGTATCTGTGTCCAGGTAAACTCCCGGCTTTCCTTCCGTATCCTCCATCCGCCGGATATGGGCAGGAGAGTGTACCCGCAGCAGCTCGTCTTTTTTAGCCCGGCGCGGAACAATATCGGTAAAGAGTCCTTCGGAACGGATTTTTTCCAGCATCCGGTAGATCACACCAAGACGTTCGGGGCATTCCGGGTGATCCACTTCCATGCAGTGGCCGGCGTACCGCGGATCCTGAATGATACCGGTTCGTCTGGTGGTTTTCATACCGTTGTTTCCTTTTTTCATCTTTGTAATGTAACCGTTTTTAAACCAATATCGTATTCATTCTTTCGGCGACAATCAAGGGGACCAACCTTTTTTCATTGGTGTACCATGGGCGAAGCTTTTATCCCCCCCACCCTGACCCTCCCCCACCAGGGGGGAGGGAAAAAATTGGCGACCCTGGCACAACCCCACCAGGGGGGAGGGAAAAAATCGTGAGCCTGAGCCATCTCCCACCAGTGGGGAGAGAAAAAATTGTTTCCCTGGCCCAGCCCGCAGGGGGAAGGGACTCCGCGAATCCTTCCCTTGATGATATTTTCTCCTGGTCCAGCCTGCAAGTGGGGAACGGATGATTTGCCAGAGAACTGACCCGCCGGAGACCCGGAACGGGGGACCTATTCCGCCTTTCTTGCAGGAAAAGCTGTCTGAGGATGACGCACTCGCCGGATCGGACAGCCATTCCGGCCGCCTTGGTTCCTCCAAACCGGTCCGTTGTCTCGGTCCATTTCGGCAGAATCCCCCCCTGTCCGATCCGTCTGCGAGTGCTGCATCCGAGTTCTTTTCCCAGGGAAAGCGGGATCGGTCGCCCCGGGACGGCGGGCAATTCAGCCTTTTGCCAATTCGGGAAGCAGGGGGGTGTCCCGCTTTTATTCCCCCCCACCCTGCCCTCCCCCACC
>CAZTKB010000090.1:0-11931 GCA_964614125.1 uncultured Desulfobacterales bacterium
ATTCCCTCCCCACGGATGGCGGAGGGCTCAGGACCACAAACTTTTCCCTCCCCCCACCTTTCGGTCATTCGATCCGGTCGCCTGGAAGAGCAGCCTGAAACACCTGAATCAGCCGATCGCAAATCCCTTTGTGCAATTCGGTGACCTGATCGTCTTCCAGGGTTTGTTCGGCCGAACGGTAGACCATTCGAAACGAAACGCTCTTGCGGTCCAGGGGCAGGGAACCGCCCTCGAACACGTCGAAGATCTGGGTGGCTTCCAGCAGCGGCTCGTTCATCCGGCTGATTTCCTGGAGAATGGATCCGGCTTCCACTGCGCGGGAAACAATGAAAGTCGCGTCCCGGCTGACGGCCGGATACCGGGGCAGGGAAACCGACCGGTGCACATCCGGAAGATAGGCGGCGACGGGGGCCATTGAAATTTCAAAGACAAAGGCGGTCTGTTTCAGATCGAATCCGGCCGAAACCCGCGGATGAATTTCCCCCACCACCCCGATCGGGGTGTCTCCGATGCGTATCATGGCGCCGTATCCGCTCCGGATATACGGGTACATGTCTCGTTGTGCGCGGGTGAAGGAGACGGGAATGCCCAAAGCCGAAAACAGTCCCTCCACCACGCCCTTCATATCGTAGAGGTCGCAGGGTTTTTCCGGAGTGTGCCAGGCCGGCTCCGATCGGGTTCCGGTCCACAGGGCGGCCAGCATTTCCCGTTCCTCCGGGAGGCTGTCGGATCCGGTTTGGAAAAACGTGTTTCCGATTTCAAAGTGTTGAAGCCGTTTTTGCTGTTGCGACAGGTTCCGATGCATGCCGGCCAAAAGGCCGGGAATCAGGGTCGTCCGCATGACCGACTGGTCTTCCGACAGGGGGTTGAGCACCGCAACCGTCTGCCGGCGGATATCGTCGGATCGCAGCATCAGCCGGTCGCAGGCGTTTTCGGAAATAAAGCTGTAATGAATGGCTTCTGTAAACCCGAACCCGGTCAGGATGTCCCGGATGGTTTCCCTGAGACGCTGGGAGGTGGAAACAGGTGTCAGATCGGAGGCCAGAAGCGGCTGGGTGACCGGAATGGAGGCGTAACCCGAAAGCCGAGCGATTTCTTCCATCAGATCGACGGGCCGGGAGATATCGACCCGCCAGGAAGGGGTGTGCACCTCCCATTGGTCCGCATCCATCCTTCGGGTATCGAATCCGATCCGGTTCAACAGCGGCCCCATGTCATCGGCCGGTATGGATGTGCCAAGCAGCGCGTTGGTATTGGAGGCGGACAAGGTCAAAACAACCGGGGCGGGTGGACCGGGATATTCGTCGATGATCCCGCGGATCATGGTTCCGCCGCATAGGGTCACCAGAAAGGCCAGGGTCCGTTTCAGGGCGTAAACCACACCTTCCGGATTGATTCCGCGTTCGAAGCGGTGCGACGCATCCGTACTCATTCCCAGAAACTTGGCGGTTTTTCGAATGGATACGGGATGGAACCAGGCGCTTTCCACCAGCACCCGCCGGGTCGAGGCGTCGATTTCGGAATTGAGTCCTCCCATGACGCCGGCCACGGCCACCGGTTTTTCCCCGTCGCAGATCATCAGGGTGTTTTCCGGCATGCGCCGATCCTTATGATCCAGTGTGGTGAAGGGTTCTTCCGGTTCGGCTTTCCGGACCACGATCCGGTGTTGGGCCAGCCGGTCGAAATCGAAGGCGTGCAGCGGCTGTCCGGTTTCCATCATGACATAGTTCGTGATATCCACCACGTTGTTCACCGGTTTGACGCCGATGGCAATCAGCCGGTCCTGCAGCCAAAAGGGAGATGGACTCACCGTAAGATCCACGACGAGTCCGGCCGCATACCGGGGGCAGAGTTCCGGCGCTTCGATCGTTACCGAGGAAAGGCGGTGGATGTCTTCTTCTCCGATCGGAAGGTCGATTTCCGGCACCGTACTGTCGCATCCCTCGATGGCGGCAACCTCCCGGGCGACTCCGATAAAGCTCAGGCAGTCGGAACGGTTGGGGGTCAGCCCGAGTTCCAAAACCGTATCGGCCAAGCCCAAAACCGTTGTCAGCTTGTCTCCGGCGGCGCAGGGCCGGGTGATTTCCATGAGGCCGGAGGAATCGGTTCCCAACCCCAACTCGGTTTCGCTGCACAACATGCCGGTGGAAACAACCCCTCGGATCTGGGTCCGGGCAATGACGATGCCGTTGGGCAAGGTGGTACCCACCAGGGCCACCGGGTAGAACCGGCCGGCTGTCACATTGGGAGCTCCGCAGACGATGGGGAGTCGGGCGGATCCGATATCCACGGAGCAGATTGTCAAATGATCGGAATCGGGATGGTTGTCGACGGAAAGAACCTTGCCGGCGACGACGCTTTCCATCCAGGCATACCGGTCGGTGATGGATTCGACTTCCAAACCGGACATGGTCAGGCGGTCGGCCAACTCCTCCGGAGGCAGCCGGACCGGTACATAATCGTGGAGCCATTGGTAGCTAATTTTCATCGGGACCTTGGTGTGTCAGCGGCCATCATGAATGGTGACGGGTTGGGTTCCGGATCCCATCGGTTCCGGGACGGCGCGTTGCCCGGAAGACCGCGGATCAGATGAACTGTTTCAGAAACCGGTTGTCGTTCTCGTAGAATTTGCGGATGTCATCGATGCCGTATTTGAGCATGGCGATCCGTTCCACCCCCATGCCGAAGGCGAATCCGGTGATTCGGGAGGTGTCGTAGCCCACGTTTTCAAATACTGCGGGATGCACCATGCCGGATCCCAGAACCTCCAGCCACCCGGTCTGAGAGCAGATCCGGCACCCCTTGCCCCGGCACATGACGCAGAGGATGTCCACCTCGGCGCTGGGTTCCGTGAAGGGAAAGAAACTCGGGCGAAAACGCAGGCTCGTCTGGGGATCGAACATCTGGTGAACGAAGACGGTCAGAATCCCCTTGAGGTCTGAGAACGAAATCCGGTCGCCGACCACCAATCCTTCCACCTGGTGGAACATGGGGGAATGGGTGATATCGGAATCGCAGCGGTAGACCTTTCCCGGAGCCACGATCTTCAGCGGCGGGGTATGGGTTTCCATGTACCGCACCTGGATCGGGGATGTCTGGGTTCGAAGCACGACGTTGTCCGACACGTAAAATGTGTCCTGCATATCCCGGGCCGGGTGGTTTTTGGGAATGTTCAGGGCTTCGAAGTTGTAGCGGTCCAGTTCGATTTCCGGACCTTCCGCAATATCGAACCCCATCCGCTGGAAGATGTCGCAAATCGACCGGATGATCCGGGTGATCGGATGGAGATTTCCCTTCACGGGAGTTCTACCGGGCAGGGAAACATCGATCCCCGGGTCTTGATCTTCCCGGATTGCCGCCAGGCGGTCTTCCGCATCCCGGAACAACGCTTCCAGGTCCGCCTTGATCCGGTTGGCCTTCTGGCCGGCCGCGGGGCGGTCGGCGGCGGGAAGGCGGCTGATGCCTTTCAGCGATTGGGTGATCAGGCCCTTTCTTCCGAGATATTGAACCGAAAGGGCTTTCAGTGCTTCCGAATCGGAAACCGACCGGAGGTCTTCTTCGGCCTGGCGATAGATCTGATCGAGTTGGATTTCCACGGGCTGTGCTCTGCTGGCTGAGATGGGGATGGCGGCGGGAGCCGACGGCCGGTCGCGGCTGTGGAATCCCGCCGATGGTGGTCAGGAAGCCGGAGATACGGACTGAGCGATTTTGGCAAAACCGTTGGGGTCGGAAACGGCCAGTTCCGCCAGTACTTTTCTGTCCAGCTCGATGCCGGATTTTTTCAGTCCGTCGATAAAACGGCTGTAGGACAGGCCGCAGCCCCGGACAGCGGCGTTGATGCGGGCGATCCACAGCGCGCGGAATTCCCGTTTCCGAACCTTTCGGTCGCGATAGCTGTAGTTGAGCGCGCGATCCACGGTATCGGCCGCGGTGCGGAACAGTTTGCTGTGGCCTCCGCGGAATCCTTTCGCCAGTTTCAGCACTTTGTTCCGGCGGTGCCTGGCCTTGAATCCTCTTTTTACACGCATAATAAATCTCCTTCCGTCAGGGTCACGACTGAAGTGACGGCATGACGAATATCGGTTTGGTGGGGTAAGACGGCGACCGGACCCGTTTCGGGCCCGTCCGTCGGATTATCCATTGGGAAGCAGTAATCTTAACTCTTTTTGATCCACTTTGTCAACAATCGGACTTTTTCGCAGGGAACGTTTCCGTTTTCTGCTTTTGCTGGTCAGAATATGGCTGCCATGGGATTTGTGAAACACGAATTTTCCCGTGCCAGTGGTTTTGAACCGTTTGGCTGCGGATCGGTTCGTCTTGATTTTCGGCATTTCCGTTCTCCTTTACATGATGTTGCCTGGTGTTTCATACCTCGCGGTCCGGCCAGGCCTGTTCAGCGTATATCGGCGTATAAAAAAAATATAGTAAAATACAGATGGATATAACAAAAACAGATGGCGCGGGTATCAATCGCCCGCGCCATGTGGGACGGATTTGAAAACTTTCCCCACCATGCACAATCATCTCCGCCGTAGGAGCCGACAGTTCGGCCGACGGTTCTCCCGGAGGTCACTTGGGGGATAGGATCATCACCATGGTGCGCCCTTCAAATTTGGGCTTTTGCTCCACAACGGCAATCGCCTCGATTTCGGCGGCAATCTTGTCCAGAAGATCTTTTCCGGCCTGGGCCAGGGTGATTTCCCGACCTCGGAACATGACCGTGACCTTCACCTTGTCCTTTTTGGAGATGAACCGCCGGATATGATCGAGTTTGGTCATCAGGTCGTTGTCGGCGGTCTTGGGGCGAAGCTTGATTTCCTTTACCTGAAAGGTACTTTGCTTCTTCTTCGCTTCCTGCTTTTTCTTGGTCTGCTCGTATTTGAACTTTCCGTAGTCCATGATCTTGCAGACCGGTGGATTGGCATTGGGCGAAATTTCCACCAGATCCAAGCCGGCTTCGCCGGCGGCGGCCAGCGCTTTATATAAAGGGATAATCCCTACCTGGGCCCCTTCCGAGTCGATCAGCCGGACCTCTTTCGCTTTAATTTCCCGGTTGATGTTGGTTTTGTCGGTCTTTGTCGGTCTTTTCTGAATGTCTATGCCCGTACCTCCTGAGTCGTGCAAGTCTGTGTTCGTGATCATATCATGTGCGTTGATGTTATGGTGGTTATCGCGGAAACCGGTTGGTTTCCCGCATCCGGACAATGGATCACTGAAGTTATGATAATTCTCTTTTTATAGCCTGCGGACGTGATAAAAGCAAGTGAAATGTGATGGGAATCAACCGGTTGCCCGCCCGCTGTTCCGGGGGGGAGCTGGGTCCATGGCAGTTCGATTCGGAAACGCGGTGGTTTTGCGCGTTGAGCCCGCGCTTGACGGAACCCGCTGGATGGTGTAGGAATTTTCGAGGAGAAACCAACCGAGGCCGACATGAAAATACCGATTGTAGACTTGAGCGAATGCGTGTTGTGCGGGGTGTGCGTCGACGTGGCCCCGGAAATTTTTCGATTGAATTCCTCCGGGTTCATTGAAGTGCTGGAATCACCGGATTATGACCGGCCGGATGTGGCGGATGCCATGAAACACTGCCCGGCCTCCTGCATTTCCTGGGAGGAAACACTGTGATCGGACAACCGAAAGCGGTTGAGCCCCGCCGGCCGGGATCCCGATGAGCTCCGGCCCATCCGATATTTCCATCCGGCGTCTGAAAATCCTTGTCCAGGAGATCCTCCGATCCCGTTCAGCGGACGAGGCCTCCGCCGCCGTTCGCGGCTATCCGCCGGCCCGGGTCATCAACATTTTGATCTCGTTGTTGTATGACCCGGATGAAACCCGATTCTGGACCGTTGTCCGCCTGATCGGGGAGACTGGTTCTCGAATGGCCGAAGAACGGATGGAGTCCGCCCGGGTGGTGATGCGCCGGCTGATGTGGAGCCTGAACGACGAATCCGGGGGCATCGGCTGGGGGGCGCCCCAGGCGATGGGGGAAATCATGGCGGTTCACCCGGGCCTTGCGGACGAGTACGCCCGGATTCTGTTCAGCTATATCCATCCGGAAGGCAGTTTCATCGAGCATCCGGATCTTCAGCCGGGTGTGTTGTGGGGCATCGGCCGCCTCCTGCACGCACGCCCGGACATGAAAGCCGATATCGCGGATTGTCTCATGCCTTTTCTGGAATCCCCCGATCCGCGGGTCCGCGGCATGGCCGCATGGGCCGCCGCCGCGTTGGACGAACCCCGCCTGAATTCGATGCGGGAGAGGCTTCGGGCGGATAACGCCAGTGTCCGGTTTCCGATCCGCGGCAAGCCGATGGAGACCACGGTCGGTGCCTTGGCGTCCGGACGCCCCATGTGAACCGGTGGCGCCAGTTCGAAAATTGGTGCCCCTCATCCATCCACGGGAGTAACGGAATGAATGTCTACCCGTTTGTCAGGGCCGTTTTGACCGCTGCCCTGGTATCCTACGCCTGCTTCTTTTTCCACCTCGCCAAAGGCTTCTGTTCCGAAACCGGAATTCTGACCCTGCCCCAGGCCATCGAGTCGGCGCTGGCCCATCATCCCAAAACCACGGCATCCGACTGGTCGGTGCGACAGGCCGAACACCAGGTCGCCCAGGCCGCATCCGCCTACCATCCCCGCGTGGTTTTCAGCGAAACCGTCAATCATACCAACAACCCCATGTGGGCATTCGGCACCCGTCTGAATCAGGAGCGGATCACCCACGAGGATTTCGATCCGGTCCGTCTGAACGATCCGGACCCCATCACCAACTTCGCTTCCGTGCTGTCGTTGGAGTGGATGGTGTATAACGGCGGGCAGACCCGCATCGGGGTGGCCCAGGCCGAGAACCAGGTGACCGCCATGACCATTCAGGCGGAACAAACCCGGCAGGAGGTGATTCACCAGGTAATCGCGGCTTATGCCGGATTGGTTCTGGCCGGAAACCAGCTGGACGTGGTCACGAAAGCGTTGTCCACGGCGGAGGCGCATCTGAAAATGATCCGATCTCGGTACGAAAACGGATTCGTGGTAAAAAGCGATCTGCTCCGGGCCGAAGTCCATCGCAGCGAATTGGAACAGTTCCGTCTGCAGGCCGAAGGCCGGCTGCATAACGCCGGGGTGGATCTGCACCACGCCATGGGAGTTCCGGTGGACCAGCCGGTGCCTTCGGTGGAAAGCCTGCCGCCCGATCCCTTGGCGGTACCGGAGCCTGTGGAATTCTGGGTCCGGGAGGCCGGAGAGCGTCATCCCATGATCCGGCGGATGTCGGTTCTGGAGGCCATGGCCCGGCAGGAAATCGACAAATCCAAGGCCGGCCATCTCCCGAACCTGTCGTTGTTTGCCAACTATGAGCTGGATTCCGAAAAATGGGATGATTTCGGGGATAATTACACCGTGGGTGCGGCACTGAAACTCAATCTCTACAGCGGCAGCGGGATATCGGCCAAAGTCCGGGAATCGGAAGCCGCTCTCAACCGAATCCGCGCGCTGCGGCGGGATTTGGAGTCCCGGGTGGAAGTGGGGGTCCGGCAGGCCTGGCGGGAAACGCAAACCGCCTGGAACCGGATCGAGGTGAGCCGGTCCGCCGTGTCCCAGGCCGAAGAGGGGCTTCGGATCACTTCCGAAAGATATGAAAACGGGCTGTACCCGCTGGTCAGCCTGCTGGATGCGGAACTGAGCCTGCAGAACGCACGGACCAACCATGCCCGGTCCCTGCATGACCATCTGGTCGCGCGGGCGACCCTGTGTCTGGCCGCAGGGGTTCTCGGTCCGGATTTCCGGTAACTCTCCGGTGGCAGCCGGTTATGAAACCGCTATATAAAGGGAGTTTGTCATGTTCACCCTTCATCGAAAGATTGTGATCCTGTGGGCGGTTTGCGTGGGGCTTTGGGGATGCGGCGATCACCGGGATTCCGGCTCCACCCAAACTCCCTCTCCCCGTTCGGTAGCCGCCTCTGTCGCCGTGGCCCGGATGCAGGATGAAGCCTTCCGGTATCAGGCGACCGGAACGGTGGTGCCCCGGATTTCCTCGGTATTGTCCGGAAAGATCATGGGAACCGTTGTTGCGGTGCATGTCCGGGAAGGGGACCGGGTGAAAACCGGGCAGGTGCTGGTGGAAATCGACCCCCGACAGGTCCGGGCCGGGTTTGAACAGGCACAGGCCGCTTTGGCCGAGGCCGGGCAGGCCGAGACCGCGGCGGTTTCCGCGTTGGCGGCCGCCACGGCATCCGCGGATCTGGCCCGGGCGACGTATGAGCGCTATGTTCGGCTGATGCAATCCGAGTCTGCCAGCCGGCAGGAATTCGATGAGGTTGAGGCCCGGTACCGGCAGGCGGAGGCATCCCGCAAGCAGGCCCTGGCCATGGTCGATGCGTCCCGGTTTCGCAGGGAACAGGCGGCCGCCGCCACGGCATCGGCCCGGGTGAACGACGCGGATTCCCGGGTTGTCGCTCCGTTTGACGGGATCGTGACTACCCGGTTTCTGGACCCCGGAAGCCTGGCCTCTCCGGGCGCACCGTTGCTCAAGCTGGACACCGCCGATTCCCACCGGGCCGACATCCTTGTTCCGGAGAACCGTATCCATTCCGTAACCCTGTCCCAACCCGTACCGGTGACGGTTCCGGCAGCCGGGGATGCGGTATTGCAGGGCACGGTACAGGTGATCGAACCTTCCGCCGACCCGTCCAGCCGTTCTTTCACCGTGCAGGTGGCGATTCCGGACCATGCGTCCGTCCGCCCCGGCATGTTCTGCCGGGTGGACATTCCCCAATCGCCCGTCCGGGTTCTGACAATTCCCCAAAAAGCGATCCGGATGCAGGGGCAGCTCACCGCCCTGATGCTGGTGGATCCGGAAGGTCTGGCCCGGTTTCGGGTGATTCGGACCGGCCGGGTGTGGGAGGGACAAGTGGAAGTGCTGTCCGGGCTGAAGGCGGGTGAACGCTATGTGGTGGAACCGCCTCCGGAGCTTCAGGATGGCATGCGGGTGGAGGTGCGGTCATGACCGGCCGGGGGGCGGCCGGAAACATCGCCGGCTATTTCATTCATTCCAAGCTGACCCCGCTCATCGTGCTGGCGTCGATGCTCTTGGGGATTGCCGCCGTCATCGCCCTGCCACGGGAGGAAGAACCCCAGATCATCGTTCCCATGATCGATATCTTTGTCCGGATGCCGGGTGCGTCCGCCAAGGAGGTGGAGGAACGGACGACCCGGCCCATGGAAAAACTGCTGTGGGAAATCCCGGGAGTGGAATATGTCTATTCCACCTCCAGCCCGGGGATGTCCATGACCATCGTCCGGTTCCGGGTGGGGCAAAACGAGGAGGAATCCATCGTCCGCCTGCAATCCAAGCTGATGGCCAACATGGACCGGATTCCCCCTTCCGTCTCTCCCCCGCTGATCAAACCCCGGTATATCGACGACGTTCCGATTCTGGCCCTGACATTCTGGGGCAAGGACGCGGACCACTACACGCTGAGACGGGTGGCCGCCGAGGTGGATGATCTGATCAAGCGGGGAGAACAGGTCTCGATTACCACCCTGATCGGCGGATACCGGCGGCAGCTGACGGTGTATCTGGATCCCGTCCGGATGGCGGCCTACGGCCTGGATCCTGCCGGCATCGCCGATATGCTTTGCATGTCCAACCGGGAATCCGATGCCGGCGTCTACCCGTCCCCGGAGGGAATGGTCCAGGTCCATGTCAACGGCTTTCTGCAATCCGCCGAGGATGTCGGGGCGGTCGTCGTGGGTGTCCGCCAGGGTAAACCGGTGTATCTGCGGGATGTGGCCGAAATCCGGGACGGGCCCGGGGAACCGGATCAGTATGTGTTTCTGGGAACCGGGATGGCGGGGTTGGCGGAAGGGAGTTCGGATCTTCCGCCCGCCGAGGGGGTCGTTCCGGCTGTCACCCTGACGGTGGCCAAACAGAAGGGAGCCAATGCGGTGTCGGTGGCCGACCGGGTGTTGACACGTGTGGCGGATGCCAGGGGATCGGTGATTCCGGATGACATCCGGATGCGGGTTACCCGGCATTACGGCGAAACCGCCACGGAAAAATCGGATGAACTGCTGCTGCACATGCTGATCGCCGTCATCTCGGTGACGATTCTCATCTGGTTCACCCTGGGACATTGGGAATCCGGGGTCGTGGCTGTAGCGATTCCCGTCACCCTGGCTCTGACGCTGACCGTTTTTTATCTCTACGGCTATACCCTGAACCGCATCACCTTGTTTGCGCTGATCTTTTCCATCGGCATTCTGGTGGATGACGCCATCGTGGTGGTGGAAAACATGGTCCGGCATTTCCGTCTGCCCGAAAACCACGGACGGCCGCGGCTGGAAGTCGCCATCGAGGCGGTGGACGAGGTCGGGAACCCGACGATTCTAGCCACGCTGACGGTCATTGCCGCCATTCTTCCCATGGCTTTTGTGGGGGGGCTGATGGGGCCCTATATGCGCCCCATTCCGGTAGGTGCAACGGCCGCGATGATCTTTTCCCTCCTGGTCGCCTTCATCGTCACGCCTTGGGCCGCTTTGAAGATGATCCGGCCGGATTCCGGCGGTCATGAAGCCGAAGCCGAGGGGTGGAGCACCCGAATGTACCGGAAGGTCATGACGCCTCTCATCGAGGAGCCGTTACCCCGGTGGATTTTTCTGATTGCCGTGGCGGTTCTGTTGGCCGTGTCCTGCCTGTTGGTCGGCATCGGGTGGGTCAAGGTCAAAATGCTGCCTTTCGACAACAAAAGCGAATTCCAGGTCATTCTGGATATGCCGGAGACCGCGGGACTGGAGGAAACCACGGCGGCCGCCCTGGAGATGGGGGAGTATCTGAAATCCGTTTCCGAGGTGGTCGATTACCAGATTCATTCCGGGGTGTCCGGGCCGTTCAATTTTAACGGCTTGGTCCGGCATTACGATTTTCGGCGCGGTTCCCATATGGCCGATATCCAGGTCAATCTGGTTGGCAAGGGGAAACGGAACCAGCAGAGCCATGATATTGCCAAAAGGGTTCGGCCGCCGCTCGAAGCGATCGCCAAACGTTACGGCGCCCGCATCAAGGTGGCGGAAGTTCCGCCCGGGCCGCCGGTGTTGTCCACCCTGGTGGCGGAGGTCTATGGTCCGGACCTGGAGCGCCAGCGGCAGATCGCGTCGGAAGTCCGCCGGATTTTTGAGGAGACTGAGGGAGTCGTGGATGTGGACTGGTACATGGAGGATGACCAGCCCCGGGTGAACGTGGAAGTCGACAAGGAAAAGGCCGCGCTGCACGGAATCAGCGCGGCCCGGGTGTCGGCGGTGCTGGAGACCGCCCTGTCCGGCCGGCAGGCCGGATTGCTGCACCTGCCCCGGGAAAAGGAAGATGTGCCGATCATCCTTCAATTGCCGTTGTCGGAACGGGCCGGAATCGATCGGCTTCAGGAGATCCGGATTCCGGGAGCCAACGGGATGATGGTCCCCTTGTCGACGTTGGTGACCATCCGGGAAACCTCGGTGGACCGAAGCATCTATCACAAAAACCTGATGCCCGTCGTGTATGTGATCGGAGATGTGGCCGGAGAAAAGGAAAGCCCGGTGTACGCGATCCTGGAGATGTCCAAAAAAATCGATTCCCTTGTCCTGCCGGAGGGGTACCGCATCGCGCAGCATACGGCGGGTCTGCCCGAAAGCGATCGGAAATTCGCGATGAAATGGGACGGGGAATGGCATATCACCTATGAGGTGTTCCGGGATCTCGGAATTGCTTTTGCGGTGGTGCTGGTCATCATCTTCGTGCTGGTGGTGGGATGGTTCCAGTCGTTTTCCACGCCGATCGTCATCATGATGGCCATACCCTTTTCCCTGATCGGTATTTTGCCGGCGCACTGGCTGATGGGGGCGTTTTTCACCGCGACCTCCATGATCGGGTTTATCGCCGGGGCCGGGATCGTGGTCCGA
>CAZTKB010000091.1:0-11926 GCA_964614125.1 uncultured Desulfobacterales bacterium
CACGCGAAACGAATGTGTTGGAGATAGGCCGCGGTGGTCTGCACCGGCGACATTTTGGCGATGTTGGTGCCCGATCCCCAGGGAAGAATTCTGGCCTTGCGGTCCACATGGGCATGGCACAGCCAGCTTTTCGCGGACGAGATCAGTCGGGAAGGAACCCGGGAGCCGTGGTCCCTGGCAAAAGCACCCACGAAAAAATCCGTCTCCGATTCCCCGGTCCAGGGCATTCGCAAGGCCTCCTTGCGGATGTCGTACTCTCCCGCAATATAGCCGAAAGACGGAAGGACGGGCAACCGGTTGATTTCCCCGGGCCCGGTCAGTTGGGGAATGCGGAAGAGGCGGATATTCCCGGATGGAGATTCCGCCGAAAGATCGGCGGAATACACCGCGCTGTTGGTCGTACCCAAATCGATTCCGATGATAAACCGATGATCCATCATGACGTGCAGCTACTCCAAGTTGGTTGGGCGGACCCTTCCGGCTGTTGATAACGGGTTGATTTTTTCCAAGGGAACAGGCAGGATGATTTTTTCCATCCTGCGGGACGGGCTTCCCGAGGGAAAGATGTTCTTCCGCCGCCGGAAATGGTAAGAATAACCATACAGGAAAGGCGGAAATCCGGCAACTTCTTATCGGTTTTCCGAAATCCCGGCCGGTAAAAGGAAGCCGGTGCGCCGGGCCGAACCTGGCCGGAATCCAGGGAACAATCCCCATCAGGGAGGGGGGCATGAAACCTGTATCGGATCCGTCTTTTCCGGACGGGCTGGAAATCGAGGTGAAATTCTATGTCGCGGATCTTTCCCGGATGCGTGACGCCATCCTTTCCATCGGGGCGCGGGAAATGGGGAAAACCTTCGAGGACAACATCCGGTTCGACGACCGGGGCCGGACACTCGCCGAAAACCGTTGCCTGCTTCGCCTGCGTATGGAAAGCGATGGAAAAGTGACCTTGACTTTCAAGGCACCTCCTTTTCGGGAAGATCCACGATTCAAGGTGTTTCGGGAGCACGAGGTGCGTGTCGACGATGCAGGGAGAATGACAGCCATTTTGGAGGGATTGGGATATCATCCGGTCCAGCGGTATGAAAAATGGCGTGACCTGTTTGATCTGAACGGGGTCACATTGTGTCTGGATGAGCTTCCTTTCGGGACGTTTCTGGAAATTGAGGGGGAAAAAAACGGAATTCTGCATGCGTCACGGGCACTGGGACTGGACTGGGAGAGCCGAATCACCGAAAATTATCTCTCTCTTTTCGAACGGATCCGCCGGGACCTCGCACTTTCTTTTACGGATGTGACCTTTGACCATTTCAAAGGTATCCGGTTTTCCCCCGAATGGTTTTTTTCTCCAACAAACTGACTGATCAGGGTATATAGGTCGCGCTGGCCGAATCGGATTCCCAAGTGGTGACCCGACTGACCCGGACTTCCGGAGTCCGGAGCTGTTCTTGTATCCGCTGGGCGATGTAATAGGCGATATTTTCGGATGATGGGGGGAATCCATCGTGGAATATTCCGATCTCATTGATGAAACGATGATCCAACTCGTCCATGATACCTCTGACGTGCTGTTTCAGTTCACCGAAATCGATTAACACTCCGGCGGAATTCAGCTGGTTGCCTGCCACGCAGACCTCTACCTTCCAATTGTGTCCATGCAGGTTTTCACATTTCTTGTCTACCATTTTGAGCTGATGGGCCGCCGCGAACTGGCTGATGACCTTGAGTTCGAACATGATTATCCATTCCTGTAATAATGTGAATGCGTTGGATATGATGGTACGGCTTACCGATTCCCGGATGCCGAGGCGCCTTTCAGGATATTTTTCAATTTGGCGGTCAGTTTTCCGGCTTCCACCTTTTTGAATTCCCGCAGGAGATCTTCTTGCTTCTTGTTGAGCCCGGTCGGGGTACGGACGTCGAACTGGATGATTTCATCTCCCCGTTTGCCGGTTTTCAGAGAAGGGATGCCTTCACCTTCCAGCCGGAAAATATCTCCCGGCTGGGTTCCTTTGGGGATCGTGATGGTTTTTTCCCCTTGCAGGGTCGGAACGGTGATTTCCTCCCCCAAGGCGGCCTGAATGAAGGTGATCGGGGTACGGTAGATGATGTCGGTATTGCTTCGCTGGAAATATTGGTGCGGTTCGACCGTGATGAAAATATACAAATCACCGGGCGGCCCGCCATAGGTTCCGGCTTCTCCCTCCCCGTTCAGTCGCAGCCGGGAACCGTTGTCCACTCCGGCCCGAATTTTAACGGAAACTTTTTTGTGAATAACGACACGGCCGTTTCCGTTACACTCCTTGCAAGGAGTCGTAATGACCTGGCCGCCACCCCGGCACACGGGGCAAGGTGTCCGGACGGTGAAAAATCCCTGGCTTCGGGAAACTTCTCCGGAACCGTTGCAATGCCGGCATGTTTCGGGATAAGTGCCCGGTTCGCAGGCGCTGCCATGGCATTTCGGGCAGGTATCGGTTTTGTTGATATCCAGTTCGGTTTCGGTTCCGAATGCCGCTTGCATGAACGTGAGGTTCAAGTCATAGCGAAGGTCGCTGCCGCGCTGGGACCTGCTTCGGGAACGCCCGGACCCCCCGAAACCGAACAGATCCTCGAAAATGCCGCCGAAGCTCGAAAAAATATCCTCAAACCCCCGGAATCCCGAAAAGCCTGCTCCTTCCAGGCCCTGATGGCCGAATTGGTCGTAGATCTGGCGTTTCTGGGGATCGTGAAGCACTTCATAGGCTTCGGCCGCCTCTTTGAATTTTTCTTCCGCTTCCTTGTTTCCCGGATTTTTGTCCGGGTGATAGGCGACGGCCAGTTTCCGGTACGCTGTTTTTATTTCCGATTCGGAGGCGTTTCGTGAAACGCCCAGCACTTCATAATAATCCCGTTTGTGTGCCATTGGATGACCTGAACCGCGATGACTTCGGCAAAAGCCCGGATATTTCGTTCGGTTTCATATCCCGTGTCATGAGATGACTGGAATTCTTCCGCCTCCCAACCGGAGAACCGTGTGGGTAATCCTTTGGAGATGTCTGAAACCGTCTGAAAAAGAAATTTTGGGAGCCTGTCCGCCGGTTGTCTGTTTCCGGAAAAAACCGGCAGGCAGGGGGTTTTTATGGACGCAGCATGGTTATACGGGCAAACGGTAATACAGAAACCGTCATTGTCAACCGGTCATCCCAACAACGGGCGGCGGATGACCGTATCCTTTTTCCATCGCAGATCATCCCGTTTGGGATATTCCAGGTTGTAGTGCAGCCCCCGGCTTTCCTTGCGGTGCATGGCGCACCGGATGATCAATTCAGCCACCATGGCGATATTCCGCAATTCAATCAGATCCGAGGAGACCTTGAAATCCCAGTAATATTCGCGGATTTCATTCTGGATGATGTCTATTCGTCTTCGTGCCCGGCACAGCCGTTTGTCGGATCGGACGATCCCCACGTAATTCCACATGAACCGTCTGATTTCATCCCAGTTCTGGGAAACCATGATCAGTTCGTCGCTGGGAGTGGTTCCCACTTCATCCCAGGGAGGGGCGGGCGGTGTATCCCGGAAATCCATTTCGCGCAGGTCATGGATCGCTTGGGATGCGGCCGCGTCGGCATAGACCAGGGCTTCGACCAGACTGTTGCTGGCGAGCCGGTTGGCGCCGTGAAGGCCGGTGCAGGCGGTTTCGCCGGCTGCATACAGACGGCGGATATCGGTTCGGCCGAACATGTCGGTGACGACCCCGCCGCACATGTAATGGGCCGCCGGAACCACGGGTATGGGCTCCCGGGTCATGTCATACCCGAAGGAGAGGCATTTTTCATACAGGTTCGGAAAACGTTCCCGGATAAAGTCTTCGTTTCGATGGGATATGTCCAGAAAAACGGATTCATCCCCGCTTTTTTTCAATTCCGTGTCAATGGCACGGGCAACCACGTCCCGGCAGGCCAAGTCTTTGCGTGGATCGTATTTTTCCATGAAGCGCTCTCCGGCCCGGTTGATCAGAACTCCTCCTTCTCCCCGCAAGGCCTCGGACAGAAGAAAATTCTTGGCATTCGGATGGTACAGGCAGGTCGGATGAAACTGAACAAATTCCAGGTTCGCGACCGTGGCGCCCGCCCGATATCCCATTGCAATACCGTCTCCGGTGGCGATATCCGGGTTGCTGGTATACAGGTACACTTTACCGGATCCGCCGGTGGCCAGCAGGGTGACCCGGGCTTCCATGGTGATCACCTGATTCGAGGTGTTGTCCAGTACATAGGCGCCGCAGCAGAAATCCTCATGGGTGGTGGTCACCTGACCTCGTCTGATCCGGGTGGAACAGGTGATCAGATCGATCGCAATGTGGTTTTCCAGGACCTGTATACCCGGATGGTTGAGAACCCGCCGGGATAGAACCGTTTGAAGCTCCATCCCGGTCATATCCTGGGCATGGATGATCCGGTTGTGGGAATGGCCGCCTTCCCGGGTGAGGTCGAAACGGGTGCCCGGATCCGCCCCGGCTTCGGTTTGGCGGAGATTGAAGGAAACACCCCAGTCGATCAGCTCCCGGATTCGTTCCGGCCCGTTTTTGACCACTTTTTCCACGACTTCGGTGTTGCAAAGGCCGTCTCCGGCCTGGAGGGTGTCCTGGATATGAAGATCAAAGGAATCCAGTTTGTCGAAGACGGATGCAATGCCTCCCTGAGCTTGGGAGGTGTTGGTTTCCATGATACCTTTTTTGGTAATCATGACAACGGACCCGTGTTCAGCCGCTTTCAACGCGAAAACCATACCGGCGATACCGCTGCCGATCACCAGAAAATCGGATTGTATGTTCATCGGAACCATCCTTACCTATTGTCGAACGAAGTCCGGATCGTGTCCGGCCGATCGGAATGGCAATAATAAAACCGAACAAACTTCCAGCACAAACATGCAAGTTTATCGGAGCAGGGAATGATGGGCTCGGGGTCTCTTGCAGGCCCATCCCAACAGAAAACCGGACAAAAAAACGCCGGCTCCGGCCAAAAACCATTGGAGCCGCTGGGAAAAGGTTTCCTTGGCCAAGTGCTTTTCCCGGAGTTCCAGTTCCCGGGATTGTTCGTCGAGGCGGGCGGCTGTCGACTGGTTTTTGTCCCGGAAGGCCATGCATTCTTCGGAGTCTTTTTTCAGCGCCTCGTAATCATCGGAAAGACTGTTGAATCTGGCTTCCAGGTCTGCCAAATCAGCCATCAACTGCTGGTTTTCCGTCTGGACATCCACCGAGGATTCCACGGGGGTTCCGGTTCCGCCCTTCAGTTCCGCATATTTCTGTTCCAGCCGTTTCAGGGCCAGGGAACAGGGGATCTGCGTGGTCAGAAAACGGGTGGGTGCCCATCCTTCCCTTCCGTCCGGCAGACGGACCATGGACCATTCCGGCCCTTCCTCCATCATCTCCAGCATATCACCGGAAAGCAGGGTTTCCAGTATCTTATGCTGGGATCCCGGTCCCTGGCGGATCACCATTCGGATGTTTTCAGAAATATACACAGTGGATGCAGCCGCTCCGGCAACGAAAACCCACAGACAGCAGACGGTGGTGACGATTCGCTTCATGGTGCATTTTCCTCCTGAAGCTCAATTTACCTCGTTGACCGATGATTCTCAAGTGAATTCCCCGGGGTTTGGTCAAAGTACCCGCCTTCGGGTTGGCATTCCACTCAGGAAGCCGACGGATCTGACAGGGTGACAAACAGCAGAACAGTCCGCTGTCCGGGGGGGGCGATCCAACGATTGCCCGCGTCTTCAGACAGCTTCTCCATCGGGAAAAGGCGGGCCCCCCGTTCGGGAATATAAACTTCCCAAATCAAAGGAGGCATGATACACTATCTCCATTGACAACGCGGTATGACGGCAGGCCGGATCGAAATTCAAACCGGCCTGTTTTTTTCTTACTCCATGCGATGACTGATGTGGAGGCGCCGGCGGCGGTGGATGATGATCGTATATGATTTGATATGTATCCATGGACATACGTTTGAAGGATGGTTCGACGACACGGATGCCCTGGAGCGGCAGATCGGCGACAGGCTGATTTCCTGCCCGGTTTGCGGGAGTGACAGCGTTTCTAAAAAGCCATCCGCGGTTGCCGCGATCCGTTCGTCCGGTAATTCCGATAGAGGGGTTTCGGACCCGAAAGAGGCCATCGCCATGCTGAAAAAAATCACGGATTTTATCGATAAAAACTTTGAAAATGTCGGATCGCGGTTTACGGCTGAAGCGCTGAAGATCCATTACGGTGTGACGGAACCCCGGAACATCCGGGGGAGCAGTACCCCGGAAGAAGAAAAAGTCCTCGAATCCGAAGGTGTCGGGTTCATCAAGCTTCCCACCTTAAAAACCCCGGATCCGGAACAGTGACTCCGAAGCGGATGGATGGATGCGCATGAATGACGGTTTCCACCGCAGCTTTCGATGCCTGTTTTTGCTCTTGCTGGCTTTTGTGCTTGCCGGTTGTTCCGAGGATGAAAAAGCTCTGCGGGTGGATATGTCCCGAAGGGAAATGGTGGATATGAAAGAATCCGGGGATGCGGTCACCTATGCCTATCTCCCGCAATATTCCCACACGGTTTCCTATGACCGGCATCATCTGATGATCGAATACCTGAAGCAACAGACCGGGCTTCGAATCAAACAGGTATTTCCGGACACGTTCAACGAACATATCCGCATGGTCGGGCAGGGGAAAATCGATATTTCCTTCTGCAACCCGTATGTCTATGTCATCTTGGCCCACCGGTATGGAGAAAAGGTGTTTGCCCAAGTGGTGGAGTCTTCGGGCCAGAAACAGTTCCGGGGGCAGATCATCAGCCGGATGGATGACGATCGGATCCGAACTTTGGAAGACTGCCGGGGGAAGCGATTGATTGCCGTGGATCTGACATCCGCCGGAGGCTATCTTTACCCGATGGGTCATTTTTACCAGCATGGGATCCGTACGGGTGATTTCGCGGAAGTCAGTTTTTCTCCCGGGCCGGGAGGCAAGCAGGAGAAGGTCATTCTGGCGGTCTATGCCGGGCAGTATGATATCGGTTTGATTCGGGAAGGTGCTTTGAATGTGGTGGCCGGAAAGATCGATATCGGAAAGATCCGGATTCTGGCTCATAGCCGGTGGTATCCGGGATGGGTGTATTCAGCCAGGTCTCAACTGGATCCGGAAATCCTCGGGCGCATACGGGAAGCCATGTTTCGGCTAGATTATGAAGATCCGGAGCACCGGATCATTCTGGACAAGGCGGATTTCGTTCAGATCGTCCCGGCGGCCGACCAGGAAATGGACTCGGTCCGGGAACTTCTGAATACCCTCGGAATCGACATGGATCGGTAAAGGTCGATGAGGCCGATACTGAAACTGGGTTTTCGGGGCAAGGTATTTTTCGGGATTATTTCCATTATCATTCTCAACGGATTTTTCATTACCCTTCCTGTTCGCAGTATAGTCCAGCAGTCCCTGTCCCGGGAATACAAAAACCGGGGGATTTCCATCGCGATGAATCTGGCATCCCGGATTCAGGAACCCATTTTGTCCATGGATTTTCTGCTGATGAAAGACCTCATCGACAATTCGATGCGGTCCTCCCGGGACATCTCCTATATATTCATTCTGGATGAGAACGATCGCATCCTCTCCCATTCGTTCCAAGGCGGTTTTCCAACGGATCTGAAAGGTGCCAACCCGGTTTCCGCAGCAGAGCCCAACCGTATTCAACTCCTGTACACCGGAAAAGAATTTATATATGATTTCGGTGCCCTGGTCGAAATCGGCGGGCAGAAACTGGGTGCGGTCCGAATCGGTCTTTCCAAAACTCAGATCGACCGGATTATCCAGGATATGCTGATGACGATCCTTCTATTGACCGCCTGTTCTGTCGTGGCGGCCGGAGTTGTCGGCGCGGGATTCGCCAACCAGGTTGCGTCCCGGATCAAGCGGCTGCAGAAAGCTTCCGAGGAAGTACTGAAGGGAAATTTGGATATCCAGACCTCATTCCGAAAAAGTGACGGATGCTGGTCCATGATGGGGTGTGAAAACCGCAAGTGCCCGGCTTTCGGGAATCATGATACCCGGTGCTGGTATAATGCGGGGACCCAATGCCAGGATTGCCGGGAAGGCGGATATGCCCAAAAAATTCGGCAATGCCGCCAATGTGTCGTATATCGCCGGCTTTCCGGAGACGAGATCGAGGAGTTGGCCGAATCCTTCGACGCCATGTCCAAATCCCTTCACTTGCATATCCAACAGCTTCGGGAATCCCGGGCCGCGATCGAACTATCCGAACAGAAATACCGTAGGATATTCGATGGTTCCATGGATATGGTTTTTGTCATAGACCGGGAAGGCCGATTTCTGGACGTGAACCCGGCGGGAATCGTGATTCTGGGATACGATTCCCGGGATGAATTTCTGGAACACGTCTCTTTCCGGCAATTGTTTTCCGATGTTCGGGATTACGAATCCGTCATGGGGGAGTTATCGAAACGAAATTTCGTCAAGGATCTCGAAGTGCGAATCAAGACCCGTTCGGGTGACGACCGGGTCTCGCTGTTGAGCTGTACCTGCCAGGTCGGGCCGGATGGGAATGTCAACGGATGCGAGGGAATTGTCAAAGATATCACCGAAAGGCGGATTATGGAGAGGCAATTGCTTCAGGCGGATAAGCTGGCATCCCTTGGGCAGCTTTCCGCCGGTGTCGCCCATGAAATCAACAATCCGCTCGGACTGATTCTCGGGTATACCCAATTGCTCCTGCGGGAAGAAAAGCCAGGAACACAGTCTCATGACGATTTAAAAACCATTGAAAAATACACTCGAAATTGTAAATCGATCGTAGAAGCCCTGCTCAATTTCGCACGAAAAACGGAGACCAAAAAGATCACCGTGGATATCAATGCCGCGATTGACCAGGTTGTGACGGTTATCCAGCGCCAGTTCGAGGTTTCCGGAACTCATCTTCAGACCCGACTGGGGGCTGATCTTCCCTTGATCCAAGGGGACACCGAAAAGCTGAAACAGGTATTCATGAACCTGATCATGAACGCCCGGCAGGCGATTGAGGGAAAAGGAGAGATTGAGGTGGTTTCGGAATATGATCCGGCCGGAAATCGGGTTGTCATCACCGTTGCCGATAACGGAACAGGAATCCCCGAAAACATCCGCCATAAGATATTCGACCCCTTTTTTACTACCAAGCCGACCGGGCAGGGAACCGGCTTGGGGCTTTCCGTCAGTTACGGCATCGTGAAGGAGCATGGCGGAGACATCCGGGTTCAGAGTGAATTGGGCAAAGGGAGTGTCTTCACGGTTACCATACCGGTTTTCGTTTCGGCACATGCAGGCGAACCGGATTCCGAAAAAAAGCCTGCGTTGACTTTCTGAAAGCCGATTGATATGGTAACCGATTATGGAAACTGGAAAAATTGTTGAATTTATCGACCAGGAAAAAGTCTTGTGCGCGATGGTACAGGAGACCCGAAACCACCGCCTCCGCCTTTTGACCGAAAATAACCGGGAGGTAAACCTTTCCGCGAGCCGCCTGTCCCACCAAAGCGATATTGCGCTGAATCCGTCTTGGAGCCGGAACAAGCTCGTAGAGGCTCTCAAGGAGATCAGCGGTCGGAGACGGGATTTAACCCGGCAGGTGAATATCCGGGAAATCTGGGAGGTTCTGAATTCCGAGCAGGAATGGATCGATTTGGAAACCATGACGACGTTCTGTTTTTCCAATCCCGTAACCTGCGATCATGAATCCGCCGTGCTTCGTGCCTGTTTTCAGAATCGCTGTTATTTTAAATTTGATCATGATCGGTTTTTTCCCGTTTCCCCGGAACAGGTGGAACGATATTTGGCGATGGAGCGGGAGGAAGCCAGGCGAAACCGCCTGATCGAGGCCGGAGCCGCTTGGCTCAAGGATGTTCTGAACACCGATCCCGCCCTTCCTTTGACGGATGATCAGAAAGAGGTGGCCCAAGCACTGCGTTCCTGTTATCTGATCGGGAGCGACGGGGAAGGTGCGGATCTGGGGAAGGCGGTACTCACCCGGGCTGGTTGGGGGGAGCCTGAAAAGCTGTTTGATGTTTTCGAACACCTGGGTGTTTTCCGGAAGCACGAAAACCTGGATCTCATCCGATTTGGAATTTCTGATGGTTTTTCTCCTGAAACCGAATCCCATGCCTCCGAACTGATCCGCGGGTTTGCCGAATCGCAATTCGGGGACCGTCGGGATCTGACCCATCTGTCCATCATGACGATCGACGGTCAATCTACCCTGGACTATGATGACGCCATCAGCATCGTGATGGATGGGGATCGGTATCAGGTGGGCGTTCATATCGTGGATGTCGGGCATTATATCCGAAAAGGAGATCCCGTCGATGTCGAAGCCCAAGCCCGATGCAGTTCGATCTATATGCCGGACCAGAAAATCTCCATGATCCCGTCTATACTTTCCGAGGGTCTGTGCAGCCTCAAAGCGGATGAAAACCGGCCCGCTGTCAGCATCCTCATGGTATTGAACCGGCAGGCCGAAGTCCTGGAATACGAGATCGTACCCAGCGTTATCCGGGTTCGTCATCAGCTGAGCTACTATGACGTCAACCAGATGGCGGACTCGGACGGACATATCATGGCGTTGTACGATATCGCCGGCAAATTCCGTCAAAAGCGGATCGAAAACGGAGCGATCCATATTTCGCTGCCGGATATTTCCGTTTGGCTTTCTGAATTTGGAGAGGTAGTCGTCAACCGGATCAATCGGGAAAGCCCGGGGCGCATGCTGGTGGCGGAAATGATGATCCTGGCCAACTGGACCATGGCTCGGTTTCTGGCGGAGAATCGTGTCCCGGCTGTTTTTCGGTCTCAGCCCAATCCCAGAGACCGGCTCTATCGAGGTAACGAAGGGACCCTGTTTCAGAATTACATGCAGAGAAAGCTACTTTCCCGTTTCATTATCCGGAGCGATCCGGAGCGTCATTCCGGTCTGGGTCTTTCCGCCTATGTCACCGCAACTTCTCCCATTCGGAAATATTACGACCTGATCACCCAGCGTCAGATTCGTGCGATTCTAGGGTTGGAGGAACCCTACACCAAAGAGGAGATTGATCGCTTGATTCAAATTCTGCAGGAGCCGATGAGCCATGTCTCCCGAATTCAGTCCCAGAGAAACCGCTATTGGATCCTGAAATATCTGGAGTCCCGTATCGGGCAAAAGGAAGAGGCGATTGTGTTGAACCGTAAACGGGACGGATATCAGATTCTGATGCCAGACACCATGTTGGAGTGCGAACTGCCGGCAACCAGCGGAATGGATCTGAAACCGGAAACGACCATTCAGGTGACAGTTCAACACGCCAACGCCCGGCGGGATCTCCTGTCGGTTTTTTTATGACGGCTTTTTTGGAACATTTCTTGGGCTATTAGCATGATCGACCGGCTGTTCCGCAACCTTCTGGTGGCTCTTACCGGGATTTTGACGTTAATTCTGGGGATCCATGCCTTTGGACAAATCCAAGGACTTCTGATATTCATCTTGGATATACTCAGCCCGTTTCTGGCCGCTCTTATTCTGGCGTATATCTTGGCGCCGGTCATTCTGGGGTTGCAACAGCGGCTTCGTCTTGGACGGATCATGGGAGCCGTCACCCTCTATCTCCTGATTTTTCTGGTCCTTTTTCTACTATCTGCGTTTTTACTGCCCCTTGTTCTGGGTGAGTTGATTCGGCTGGTGGACACGATTCGAGGAGGCACTCCCCATCTGGTCACCCTGATTCGGGACAACCTGAATCAACGAATGGACGAAAACGCGTTTCAGATGATTCAGGAATGGCTGAAGACCATTGAAGTGGATGTGGAAAAAATTCTTTCCTCGATCCTGCCGGCCCTGAAGCAGCTGACCACAGGTGGAATGGTTGTGGT
>CAZTKB010000092.1:0-11900 GCA_964614125.1 uncultured Desulfobacterales bacterium
AACCCGCTGTTGCGATGGTTGTCTTCCTTCTCCCCTACCTCAAACATGGCCCGTAACATGGGCGTATGTGTGGGTAATTGTCAGGTTTCGACGGGAGGTTCAGCCGAATCTACCCCCGCACTCGGCCAGCCAGCATCACGGATTCGGGTTGGTGCTGAATCTTTGAAAAAACCATGGTATCGATTTTTGTTGTAATAGAAACAAGCATTCATTACAAGATATCAGAAAAACATCGTCATACGGAATCCGGAAAATGAGAAACATTTGATGGAAACAAGCCATTATCTGATGGAACATGACAAAGAAGCCGTCCGCCTGGATTTGAAAACCCGGGAAGACGTGGTTGAAACCCAAGCCGAATGGGCAGGGCTGAAACCCGGTATGCGCGTCGCGGATATCGGTTGCGGATCCGGGAAAACCACGTCGATACTTCACCGTCTGGTACAGCCGTCAGGAGAGGTCGTCGGAATTGATGGATCCGAAATCCGGCTGGAATATGCCCGAACCCATCACGCTCAACCGGGAATTCGTTATATCCGCCGTAGGTTGCCGAATTCCCTGCAGGATCTGGGGCCATTTGATTTCATCTGGTCGCGTTTTTTTCTGGAATACCACCGCTCCCGAAGCCGGGACATCATCGATTGTATGGTGAAAGCTCTTCGGCCCGGGGGCATCCTGTGCCTGATCGATCTGGACAACAACTGTCTAAGCCACTACGGACAGTCGGACAACCTGGGGAAAACCCTCCATGACATCATGCGCTATTTGGAGCAGCATCACGATTTCGACCCGTTTATCGGGCGAAAGCTCTACTCCTTTCTATTCGATCGGGGGTTTGAGGAGATCCGGGTACGGATGGAAGCGCACCACCTGATATACGGGAACCATTCCGATATCGATGTCTTTAACTGGGATTCAAAGGTGCAGGTGGCGGCCAAAAATTCCGGCTATGATTTCACAACCCATTATTCCGGCGGTTTTGCGGAATTCTATGCGGATTTTGAGTCGTTTTTCCGAAATCCCAGGCGTTTTACCTATACTCCTGTCTTCATCTGCCGGGGAATCAAACCGAACGAATGAAGCGGTCCACAGATGTTCGCGGAAAAGCCGGCGAATGGATCTCATTGAAAGACGCTGAGAATGGCTGGAAAGCCGTCAGGTTTTTGACAAAGCGGAAAACAATCCCGGAATATCCAGAAGAAGGGATATCATGCCATTTTCCAGAACTCCTATTCCGGAAAACAGCCGTGTTCGGGCCACCAGTCTCACCACCTGCATAATCATCACCGGTTTGTTACCGATCACCCTGTCTACAATTAGATTTTCCACCAAACCCGTTAACTGATGGCCTTCTACGAGAAACCGCGATACCGGATGAATTTTCAGGACATGAGCAGGCTCTTCCGGGGACCCGGAAATCCGAAACAACTCCCTTAAGTTCAGACAAGACTCCGTGGGACAAGTGTATCCGGGATCCAGAACATCGACGGATTCCAGTGAAGAAGTCGGTATGGATAAGAGGTAGGGTCCGACCTGGAACACCACGGCATATATTACAGACAGGGAAACCGGCAACTGCACCATGAAGGTGACACCGACATCCGGAACAGATTCCACAGACAAAGTTCCGCTCAGATATTCGATGGCCCGGGCAACCACACTCATGCCAATTCCTCTTCCGGACATCTGGTCTACACCCGGGGATGCTGAAAAATCACTGTTCAGAATGGTCTCGTAAAATTTCCTTTCGGACATATCCAGAATCTCGGCATCGCTCATTCCGAATTTCCGATTCAGGTACCGATGAATCGCTTTCCGGTCAATACCGTTTCCATCATCTTGAATTCGAATGATCAGGCTTTCCTTGTCTCTTTCAGCCTTCAAGGTGATGCGCCCTTTTTCGGGCTTGCCTTTTTCAACACGATCCTCTGGCATTTCGATACCGTGGGCGATGGCATTCCGGATCAGATGAAGCAGCGGTTCGCGCAACCGCTCCAGAAGGGCGATATCGGCCCGGATATCTCCTCCAACCACCTCCAGAAAAACCTGTTTCCCCAATGTTTTGGCCTGATGGTCAATGGTGGTGCGGAAAATGGATGCGAATTCTTCAATGGACATCAGGCGCAACTGAGCCAAACGGAAATACAGACCCTTGATCATGGCGGTATAGTGATCCACCCAACCTTTGATGCTGCTATGCTCCGGTGGAATAGGGGGAAGCGTGGTTTCCAGCATCAGGATCTCCCGGGAATACCCCAACAGTTCCTCGATTTGGGTGTAGGGTATTCGGACTTGGTCGATCGGTTCCACCTCCACCACCGAGATTTCCGTGCTCTCCGGGGGGGGGAGGAGAACCTCTTTTTTTCCGTTAGAAGGATCCTGCGACAACCTTTCCATCAGATTGCGATACCGCTCCCGAAACTCCGCCGAGTCTACGGAATCCATCCGATGAACCAGATTTTTTAACAGTGCGGTACCATCGATTACCACCTGAACAGCTTCCTGGGCCGCCTCTCGGTCCCCCTTCTGAAAAAGAAGGCACCAGCTTTCCAGAGAATGCCCCAGCTGTGCAATATTGGGCAGGCTCATGGCCTTGGCCATTCCTTTGATGGAATGCATTTTTCCATGAACTTCCGTCCATAATTCCCGACTCGACATATCCGAAAGAAGACGAACGAGAATCCGGTCAGTCTGTTCGAGATATTTCATGGATTCCTGAGTAAAGATTTTACGATATTTTTCCAAATCCATGGGTTGTGCCCATCACCATTTTCATCAAGTCCTGGGGTTTGAGGATCTCGATTTTCTGTTCTCCGAAATCTTTTTTTCCTTTGCTGCAAACCAGTCCGACAACAGCATCCGGAATGACGCCCAACCGCTCGTCCTCCCATTTTAACAGAAGAATACGCGAGGCTCGCCCAGCATGGGATGCCTGGCCTATCAAGAGAATGCCGGCATCGATCACATCAAATATTTCACCGCGATACAAGAGAAGCCCCAGGTGGCATGGCGGCATGAAAGGAACCGGAAAAATATCCGTTTCCTCCAGAACCCGACACACATGGATGGCAGGAATTCCATACAGATAATCCCCCACCTGAAAAGTAACAATGTCCATTTTATTCTTCCGTCAACTTAAAGCGCTGCTGGGTCTGCATCATCTGCTCAGACAATTCATTCAAGGATTTAATGGTATTGATGATTCCCTTCATTTCCAGATTCTGGCTCTGGGTTGCTTGAATAGTCTTTCGGGCTGCCTGATGATTTTCCACTGCCAGCCGGGAAAGGTCCTGAAAGCGACCCAAAATCTTTCTCATTTCCTTTACCTGTTTTCCGGTTACATCCTGTATTTCCTTGACCTCGGCATAGACCCGATCGACATTGGCCAGCGTTTCTCCAAAAGCCGCGATAATCTGGTGTACAATTTTTTCGCCGTTGCTCAGGCCTTCCTGATTTTTTTGTAAAGAGACAATGACCTCGGCATTGTCATCCAGAATTTTCTGAACAATTTTTCCAATCTCCTTCGAGGACATTTTCGAATTTTCCGCCATGGTCCGTATTTCCTCGGCCACAAGAGCAAACCCTTTTCCAAAATCGCCGGCACGGGTCGCCTCAATGGAGGCGTTCAGCGCCAACAAATCGGTTTTTTGAGCGATTTCCTCGATAATTCGTACCACCATCCGAATCTTGTCCACCTCTCCGGCCAAACGATGGATCGGCCGCGCATATTCGGCCATCTGTTGCAGTGACATCTTAAACTGGATCAGTGTTTCTCTGGCCCCGGCCTCGCCCTTTTCGCTTTTCATTTTGGCATCGGAAATCCGGGTGACGGTATGCACCGATTGCTCCGCCATATCTTCCATGACAACCAATCCCTCATCGATCACTTCTGCAGTTCTTTTGGCCAAATCCGATTGCTGCTCCGAACCCTTGGAAATAGCCATCGCGGATCGGTCGATTTCGTAATTGTTTTGCACGATCCGGCGGATGATATCGTTCAACTCCAGTTTCGTCGACTGGATCCTTCCGAACAGGTTTTTCATGTCCCGAATCATCCCCCGAAGCTCGGTCACCATTCGGGAGAAAACATCCTCCAGGTCCCGTATTTCATCATTCGATTGGACTTCGATCTCCCGTGACAAGTCTCCGGAACTGATCTCACGGGCCGCATCGCTCAGACGGGTGAGCCGTTTCAACAGGGAGCCGCTGAAAACAGCTCCAAAAACAATCCCGAACCCCATCGCCACGGCAGTGGATATCCCCTGAGCCATAAAAAAATTATCGGTATAATAATTCACCAGCCCGACAAGCGCCATAACGGTCAACAACAGCCCCAGAAAAGCCAGAATCAACTTGTTTTTTAGACTGGTTCTACCCATTGACGGTAATCCTCCATGGCAATAATCCAACCGATGGTCTTCTGATGGATCCGGAATGTAGACACAATGACCTTGATATGGATTTCTTCAGTCTGGACCAGAAAAGAGGCGTATCTTTGACTCCGATTCAACGCTACGGTTTTTAGGGCGGATATCAACGCGGCCTTCCGGGATTCCGGGACCAGCATGGTTACGTGCGTGTTCAGCACTTCTTCGAGTGTTTTGCCGATGAGCTCGAGACCCAGGTCGTTCACGCGAATCACCATCGCATCCTTATCAATGACAAACAGCCCCACCCCAATACTATCCAGGATTCCTTCCTGAAAATCCAGGATTTCAACCAGCTCGGCAGTGGACTGCCGGGGAAAAAGGCGGGTGCTTTCCATAATTTCATTGCTTTCCACAACTATCTGCTTTTCCAGTTTTTCCAAAAACCCGGATATGTGTTGGGCCATCGTGTCCATAGGACCTTTTGCGATATAGTAATCGGCACCGACTTTCTGGAGATCGTCATTGGTCTCCATCATGGCCCCAGACATCGCGACAATGGGGAAACAGCGATCTGGAAACCGATTCTGAACAAAGCGAATCACCTGTTTCCCATCGATCTTGGGCATTACCATGTCAATGAACAAGAGGTCTACCGGTCCTTCGCGCAACCGAAGAATGGCTTCTTTGCCGTCATAAGATTTGCAAACCGTATACCCCCTGCCCTCCAACAAGTCCGTCAGAAATTCCACAAAAAAGATATCATTGTCGACGACCATCGCAGTTTTTTTCATCTATCCATCCTCTTGCATCCTGTGGAATTCTGTCATCCGATGCAGACCCGGTTGACCTCCCGAATATCGGTCAAGCCCATGAGCACTTTCTGAATAGCATCCTGTTTCAATGTCGTCATCCCCTCCCAACTGGCCTGCACAAACAGATCTTCGGTGGTTCCCTGCTTCTTGATCAATCGTTTGATTGCTGGAGTTCCCTCCATCAATTCATGGATACCCATCCGCCCCTTATAACCGCTTCCGGAACAACCATCGCACCCTACGGGTTTATATAACGTCAGCTCCGGAGACCACTCGATCCCGGTCTTTTGAAACTTCTCCTCCCCGCCGTATGCCGTGACGATGTCGGCGAATTCATCCTGGGCAGGATGATATTCCTGCCGACACTTCTGGCAAAGCGTGCGAACCAGGCGCTGAGCCAGAACTCCCAGAAACGCGTCTGAAAAATTCAGTGGGTTCATCCCCATATCCAGCAGGCGTGTGACTGTCTCCGGCGCACTGTTGGTATGAAGCGTAGAAAAAACAAGATGCCCGGTCAGGGACGCCTCAATGCCAATCGAAGCAGTCTCCTCGTCCCGCATTTCCCCGATCATGATGACATCCGGATCAGAACGAAGAAAAGATCGCATCACTCGGGCAAAATCCAGACCGATCCGGGGTTTGACCTCCACCTGTCGAAGACCCGGTTGGGTAATTTCAATGGGATCTTCCGCGGTCCAGATTTTGATTCCCGGTTTATTGATATATCCTAGCGCAGCATGCAACGTGGTCGTTTTCCCGGAACCTGTCGGGCCTACTACCAAAATCAATCCATAGGGCTGAACCAGGATTCGTTTCAGGATCTCGATATTTCGGGGAGTCAGTCGCATTTTATCCAACGGCATAGCACCGGCCTTGGCCAGTATTCGGAGAACGGCGTCTTCATGCCCACCGGCTGTCGGCATGGTGGCGACCCGAAGCTCAAAGGGAGTGATATTCTTCCGGCGGAAACTGATTTTTCCGTCCTGGGGCAGCCGCCTTTCCGAGATATCCAGGTTCGCCATGATTTTGATGCGGCTCAGAATTCCCTTGGCCATCGTATTCGGAACCTTCAGATATTCCTGACAAACCCCATCCATGCGAAATCGTATTCCGGTCTGGCGAAAAATAGCGGAAGGCTCGATATGGATGTCTGACACCCCGTTCCGATACGCTGTTACCAGTATCTGATCCACCAGACGGACAATCTGACTGGCATTCTCATCCAGAGACTCCAATGTCTCTTCCGGTTCGCGGTCCTCGTCAAACGTAACATCGGGAATCAGGCTTTCCAGATCGATACTTTCTTCCACCGACGTACTGGACCGGCTCATGAAGAGATGGTGAATGAACTGTTCGATGTCCTCCCGGATGCCGACATATATAATAATATTTCGGGATTTGATCAGAGCCCGAATATGGTCGGTTTTGCGGATATCCCGTGGATCGTCGACAATGATTTCAATTCCGCCTTTCCCCCAACTGATCGGAACCCACACATCATGTAGGAGAAATGTTTTTTTTAGACTTCTCACCAACTCAAAGGGAAGCTCCATCTTGGGATCGAATGCTCGAAAACCGCATCCGTAATACAAGGACAGGGACTTTCCGATATCGGATTTGGCGATGTGGAATTCTTCCATCAAAATGTATTCAACGCTTTTCCGGGATTTCTGGGATTGTGCCAAGGCATGCTGCAATTGGCCGGGAGTGATGAGATTTCTGCTGATGAGGTAGTCGTATCGTGACCCAGGAACCCACTCGGACATCAAGGTGTGAAGCCGGTCTGCAAATTCCGGATTATCCGGTTCCATGGCGGAAGCGGCGTGAAACAGTTTTACGGCTGTATCTTTCTGATCTCTCCGCGCGAACTCGGTGGCCGCGGCAGCCAAGATTTCCCCCCGAATCCGTGCCTTGGAAAACGATTGACCGACCCAGGAAGACAAATGGCTCGCAACCTGCTCAGGGGTCATCTGTTTAAGCATACTATCCAGATATGGTTTTAGAATTTCGGGATCGGCCGGCTTTTGTAGAAAGGCTTTCTCATATTCCACCTGGGCCTCTTTCCATAACCCCAGTTCCGCCAGTGCCCGACCGCTTTCCATTGCTTCGTGATACCCCTCGTCCCGAGGGTGGGCCTGATGCAAAAACGAAAGTTGCTGGGACGAAATTCCAGCCGGAATTTCAGATTCCAGTTCCTGAATACGTCGCTTGAGAACAGAGATTTTATGAAGAATAGCGTTGTGTTGCTCAGGCTCCCATTGCGCATTGCCGGAGACAAGATTCATGTATATCTGAAGGCTTTCCTCATACAGCCCCATAGAATAGTATACATCCGCCTCGCGGAGTTTGATCTGTACATCCCGGTCTGAAGGTTTGGTCATTCCCATCATGGCATCCGTTCAACTATCGGGCGTTTCATTACTTCCCATTCCGCCACTGCCGGATTTCGGCTCGAAGTGCTTGAAATTCGGACTGAATAATCCGCCTGATTTCATCGACAATCCGGGTCACTATTTCAGGAGAATCTTCGGGAACCTCTCGCCGGATACCGTCTCCCTCGGATTGGTTCCTGGACAACACCCCATTCCTGGAATCGAAGACAGTTGATTCAGAACGATTCCTCTTTTTCACAAGACCTTCGGACTCTCCAACAGGAACCGAAACACGGCTCTCCTGTTCATACGCCGGAGGTTGAGACAATATTTCCCGTAGTTTCTGGTAATCCGCCATCCGATCCAATAACAAGTTTCTCCGGGCGGTTTCATCCAGGCCTGTATTTCTTAGCACTTGTTCCAGACTATCAAAAGCCGAATGAAGAAGGCGGATGGATTCCGGATGAATAGAGCTTTTTCTTTTGTGAATATATCTTCCCAGAGATCCCAATAGAAGAATAAATTTCTGAATCACGGGATCGGAAGGGACCTCGTCCTGAAGACGTTGTACGGCCTTCAAAAAAACGGTGACGGTTTCATCAGAAATTTCCCAGTCCAGGGAGAGCACCGATGTCTGCAACATATGCAGAGCGGCACCCGAAACAGACAAGGGGGGAGAGTCGTTACCCGTTTGCTTGTCCAATTGTTCCCGGGGGGTGATCAGTGGCGTCGAAAAAGGATGATCAGCCATGGGGGGCTTCCATTCAAGGCCTTTTTTGCAAAGAGGCCATTGTCAGGGAAATGATTTTCTTTAATGTGGCAACAACATTTTCTCCTGTCACCGCACTTGCCGGAAAAGCCGGAACATGGAGTCGGACGTTTAAATCCTTCTCCAACTCGTCCACAGACAGAATCGGGATGTCCCGACCGGCCAGATCCCGTTTGTTATATTGTATGACCAGGGGAATCCGGTGGATATCCTTTCGGTACGCTTCCAGATTGATTTCCAGATTCTGCAGCGATTCGATATTCCGCTCGCGTTGTACTCTTAGGGAATCCGCTACGAATACAACCCCATCCACCCCTTTTAAAACAAGCTTTCGGGTGGCATCATATTTGACCTGCCCGGGAACCGTGTACAGGAGGAAACGAACCGAGTAATCCTGAATTTTTCCAACATCAAATGGCAAAAAATCGAAAAAGAGGGTACGGTCCCCATGGGTTTTGATGCTGACCATGTCCGAGGGGATCCGCTCTCGGAATAACCGATAAATATATTCCAGGTTGGTTGTTTTTCCTCCTCTCCCCGGTCCGTAATACACCACTTTGGCCTGTATCTCCCGTTTTTTCATGTTGATGAAGGCCAAGGTCACGACCCTTTCGAAACAACAATGGTGGAGTCCGGACTCTCCCGATACCGGCGGTAAACCATTCGGTCATTCCCAAATCCGACGAATTTTCCGGGCCGTTTCACCGGCCTTCATGCGCAAGAGCCCCAATGTCAGATCCCTGCCGAAAAGACTGATCAGCAACAAGTCGGAATTCACTTTGAAAAAATGGAGGCTTTCCTGCTCTCCTTTATGAAACAGCAAAGAAAATTCTGATTCTCCCACCAGCCTGGCCATAGCCTCGACAGCTCCATAGTTGGCGGCGGCCAGGGCGGCTAACGAATACGTGTCAATCCGGGTTTTTCCATTATCCCGGATGGCTACCAGATTCCCTGCCATGTCGATAAGCATGGCGCAATGGACGCCGATATCGACCAGATCGGACTGAAGCATGCCTTCAATCCGTTCTATTTGTTCCTGCCCCAGTGCGTATTCCATTAAAGATATTCCGGGATCTTTCTGTTGATTCACCATGTCACCTGTCACAACCCAATCAGAGGGGGTTCCGGTCACAACAGCAGAATTTATGCCACCAGACAAAATCCGCTTTCAATGTTCCACCCGCATCGCCTCAACGGGCTGCATTCGTGCAGCCACCCAGGCAGGGTACATAACACCTGCCAGACTAAGGAGAAAGCCAACCAAAGTAGCCGCCGCAACAGATTCCCCCGCGCCAATCCAGGAAATATGAGTCACAGCAACAGTACCATATCGGAGAAACCCGTTGACAACGGCCGCGACAGCTCCGATCATCGCACCGGCGCCGGCGCCGATAACGCCCTGTATGCCGGCCTCCAGCAGAAACAGTCTCAGAATGAATCGGTCCAGAGCCCCCAGACATTTCATGGTCCCGATTTCCCGGAAGCGCTCCGTTACCGCCATCAATTGGGAATTGACGATCCCGACAACACAGGCCAACAGCGACAGGAAAATGATCCAGCGTTGTTTGGGGCTGCTGCCGACACTGACTTGCTCCGGACGGATATCATATCCGGACCGAATCAGGGATTGCCTCCATTCCGGATTGCCTGCAGAAAGCAAGCCATTCACCATTTCGGTGCTGACTGTTGTAAAGCTGAGAAATGATACCGCAAGAATAAGGCTGATAGTGGTGATCAGGGACCGAAAAAATCTGACCCGGATGCTTTTCACAGCGATTTCCAGTGATTTCCGAAACGGTAGAACAATTAACCGGCTCGCACCCTTATGTCCGCTGTTATCCGTATCGTTTGTCGTCATCCAATTGTCCCACACACGTCCTGTTTGATCCCGTGATCCCGAACACGGTTGAAACGTACCGGAATCGTCCGAACCCGGATTCCACGATTCCGGAGATGGCCCGAAGTAAACATCTCCGCACTGACAGGCGGGGCATATGGATTCTGGCCTTTCCAGTCTCTAACATATCCATGAAATTCGTCAAGTTTATTCATGTAAATATCCATATCCGCGGGTTTTCCTACGGCAAAACGATCATTGATTCCGTCAAAGAGATGAAAATCCGGGCAGTATAGGTAGCGGAGATCCAATGTGGACAAATCTGTGACCGGATTCGTATACCAGACATCCGGTCGACAACGAATAACTGCGTCATATTCTTTTCCGGTCTTTCGACTGAATTCCTTTCGGAGATGGTTGACCCGTTTCAGACCATTCAATTGCTGCAGATATCGCTGAATTCCGGTTTTGAGCATGCAGTTACATCCGTTAATCAGTCCGGTTTCCGAAATCCCCTGGTCTGCTTCCACGAATGCGACGGTGGGGTGCAATAGCATGGCCTTTTCTCCATGTCCGTCATCCGGACTGAGAATAAACAGATCGTATTCCGGAAGATAGTCAAGAAGGTTGTGCCGGATATTTTTCCATGTCTTCTCCAGCCCCCTGCAACTGCCGGACATACAGACCGCAAATCGACGGTGGGGTCCGTTGAGAGGGTTGTCGATACAGATCAATTCATCCTTCCGACCAGCCCAAAACGGGTGGTGGCGATCAAAATCCATCTCCAACCGTTCTGGAGAGATATCATACCGTCCTGTTTTTTTTCTGCACACTCCTGATAATGGAAACGGTGTATTGGGTTCCGTCAAATTCATCTGCGCCCCCAGCCCTGATCGGATGGAATTCCGAAGAAAAGTGGACGGAATCCCCCAGTAGCGTTTTCGTTGGGCATATCCTTTTCGGGAGTTGTTGCGGGCGAGGATCACATTGAGCTGCATCCGGTGGAAAGGATAAATCAGGCTGCACAAATGGCTGATCAGAAGCTGGGAATACAGCCAGGATTCGGCGTCAAAGCCAGTGTAATACGGCAGCAGAATTTCAACGGCTTCCCGGTGAAAGGCATTGAATAACGCATCGAAATTGTGTCCCGGATTCACCGGGCGATCCGGCTCGGTATATTGCCAGGAATACCGGGCATACCCTACGGCAGGCTCCCATTCGAGCAGGAGGGATTCAAACGTCCGGAAAGGATTCCCGGTAAGTGAAATCCCCAGGCTTTCGGCCAGTTCCGTGTCCTCCTTCAGCTCAACATCCTCATCCAAAAAGATGAAATACAGATAGTTTTCCCCGCGTTCCCGACCACGTCGGAGGGCTTCAGCCAACAACCGGTTTCGCCCCTCATTCCAGGAACTGCGGGGAAAATGAATGGCACCCGGAAAGTCGGACGGGGTACCCCACGTCAGGAGAATAATGTCGTTTCCAGGATCCGGCAGACAATCATAAGGCATGTGGGCCCGAGCCTGGATCAGATACACGAATCGCTTCATCGGATCCCCGCTGTGTGCGTCACGGTTTCCGGTTTTTCATCCATTGGTTCATTTCCGCCAGACGGCGGGACAACGGATAATACCCCTCGGCAAACACCGCGTAATCCCCTCCTCCGGCCATGGCTGCGGTGAACCGGATGTTGTTGGCATCAAACAACCAGACGGAACTCCATTGTTTTTCAATCGGCTCATC
>CAZTKB010000093.1:0-7381 GCA_964614125.1 uncultured Desulfobacterales bacterium
TTTGGGCAAAACCAAAGACAACTGCCTGTATAATACCCCCCGGGAAATGTTGAAAGCCATTCCGGGTATCGACTTTCGGGAAATGGATCGGATCCGGAGTAATTCCTACTGTTGCGGCGGCGGGGGCGGGGTCATGACCGGCTATGGAGACTGGGCCGCCAAAAATGCCGGCCTTCGTGTTCAGGAAGGCATGGACACCGGTGCCGAACACATGGTTTCCATTTGCCCCTTTTGCCATTACAACCTGAATGAGGGTGCCAAACGGATCAAAAGCCCCATGAAATTGTATGATCTGGTTGAATTTATCAATATGGCTCTGTAAAAAAATTGTTTTATTCTGGATTGGATCCAGAACCATTCAACCTCCCTTTTTCAAAAACAGGGGGGTTGAATAAAAATTTTTATTTTTACATTGAATATGATTCATTAATCATATACCGTTTATTCAGTTTTTTGAAAATTCATATCAGAAAGGGGGGATTAACCCGACGTGTCTCACCAGCCTTACAAGAAGGGGGGGGAAGACTGGGCAAGGACATATGCTGTACCCAAAAAAGCCGAAAAAAGAGTGAAAATTTTATTAGGGCGAAATCCGAAAAAATCATGTTTCATTCAACCAAAAGGAGATTGGTAAATGGCAATTGAAAGAGCATATGGCGCAGAACAACCCTATGCCGCGGGAAAGCTGAAGCTGCGGCTTCCGTTCGTTCATTATCGTTTTGAATACCAGGATTTTATTCAGGGAGCGATATTGTGCTGCGTGCCGTTGGGAATCACCGCGGCAATGACCAAAGTCCTCGGGATTCCCATTGAAATCGCCGTTTTGATGGTGGTTATCAACAATTTTTTGTATTTGTTACACACTTCTTTCGGAGATCCTTCCGTTGCCGGCTGGATCACTGCGGGCATACCCCTGTACATTGGTTATCTGGAAGGTTATGCCGCGGGGCCGGAGCGGATCCAAGCGCTGATCGCATTTCAATTGCTGGTCGCTTTGATTTTTCTGGTATTGGGTATTACAGGCATTACCAATACCGTGATCAAAAAATTTCCCATTTCCATGCGGGCCGGCATCCTGCTCGGAGCTGGTTTTGCTTCTTTGATGCGGATTTTTGATCCGGCCCAGCCGTATATGAGCAAAATGCCGGTTTCTTTTCTGGTAGCCTCCTTTTTCAGCTTTGTCATTCTATTTTCCATTCGTGCCGCCGAGTACCGCAAAACCCACGGATGGTTTGCCTGGGTTGCCAGTTTCGGCCTCGCCCCCGGATTTGTGGTAGGATATATCGTCGGGTTGATCACCGGTGAAATCAAGGTTCCCTCAGGTGTTTTTGACCGGTTTATTATTTCCATACCGTTTGGAGAAATGATCAATAGTTTCAGCATATTGGCTGTTGGAATGCCTTCTGCGAGCATGTGGGCCGCAGCGATTGCCCTGGCGATTGTCGCCTACGTTCTGGCTTTTGGCGATATCCTGGTATTGCAGGCTCTGGTGGAGGAAGCGGACAAGGCACGACCGGATGAAAAAATCATTGTCGAGGTTTCCCGAAACCATGTAATCTGCGCTATTCGAAACGGGTTGCTGGGATTTTTCATGCCTTACCTTCCCTTGGCCGGCCCACAATGGACAGGCGGCCAGGCCCTGGTGGTCAATCGGTATAAGAGTTCAACCCCCGAGCAGGAACCTTCCTACTGGGGTGGCGCTACTTCCCTGTTCTGGGGTATGAGCATCGCCATGTTGTTTCATCCGATCGTTCAGATTATTCTGCCGGCCAAAGATATCGGGTTCGCCCTTACTTTGCTGATTCAAGGCTGGCTGTGTATCTACCTGGCATTTGCCATGTGTACCAATAATATCCAGAGAGGAATCGCCGGTATCATGGGGGCTGTTCTGGTAACCGCCAATTACGTCAAACTTTGGGGAAATGCCTTCTGGTCTGGTCCAACGATGGGATTGATTGTTGGCGCGGTGTTGTATCTGTCGATTGAATATTATCCCGAAACCAAGAAAAAGGAATAGAATCGAACATAGATCTCCTCGGGTTCAAACCCGGGGGGATTGTTCTGTTAAAGGAGTGCGAGACAATGGCTGTCAGTGAAGGAAAACAGCGTTTCATGGTATTCGTCAAAGCGGGGCTCCCCTACACGATCGCCGGGATGATCATCGTTTTTGGCGGAATATGGGGGATTCGTCACTGGCTGGGGGAAAGTGAGTATCTTACGGCAGTATTATTTCTTTGGCTGGCGTTGTTCTGGTTCGTCTATCAGCCGTTGTTTCGCAGGCGTATTTTGAAAGTCAAACAGGATATGGAAAAATAACTGGCATTGGACCGGATGTTGCGGAAAAATTGCCCAAACCTTATAGACAGGAGAAGGACAATGAAATTAAAAGAAAAATTCATGCGTCGGCTGGAAGGAAAAGACACCGGAGGACCCGCAATGGTGGGATGTACCACCACCTACGGCGTGGTGGAGTTGATGAAAAAATGCGGTGCCGAAAGACCTCTGGCGGATTTTGATCCGGAAGCCATGGCCAAACTGGCAATCGCCGGTTATGAAATCGCCGGATTTGAGTGGGTCAAGGCCATGGGCTGGGATATCACTCCGGTCAGCGAAGTGATGGGATGCGAATTGGGAGCACCCAAAATCGACCTGCAGCATTTTATCAAAGCCCATCCATTTGCAGAAAGCTTGGACGGGCTTCAGATTCCGGAAAATTTCTTTGAAAAAGGGCGTTTTCCCGCATACAAAAAGCAGTTTGAAATCCTGAAGAAACATTTCGGGGATGAAGTAGCTGTTTTCGGGGAAAGCGAAGGAGCCTGGACCTGTGCCTGCAACCTGGTCGGAACCGAACAGTTCATGAAATGGACCTTTAAAGAGAAAGAAAAGGTACAGCAGGTCATCGATGTGACGAAACAAGCGGTGATCGATGTGATCAACTGGGCTTTTGATCAGGGTGCCGACTATTATTGCCTGGCCGAACCTTCTTCCGGGCCGGCGCTGATGAGCCCGCGAACCTGGAAGCAGTTTGTCCAGCCGATGATGACCGATATCTGTTCCAAAGCCAAAGGACCCATTGTCCTGCATATCTGTGCCAACACGGATCTGATCATTCCCATGATGTGTGAAACCGGAGTCGCCGGCATCAGCATTGAGGAAAAGGCCGATATGAAAAAGGCCGCCGAGGTGGCGAGGGAAAAGAATGTCCGGGTGTTTGGGAACGTCGCGACGGCAACCACATTGTTCATGGGTACTCCGGAACAATGTTATGCGGAATCCATTGCCTCCCTGGAAAACGGAACCGATTTTCTCACACCGGGATGTGGAATTGCGCCAGGATCTCCATTGGAAAATATTTTCCAGTTGAAAAAAGCCCGTGATAATTTTTATAAATAACGTGTATTGAAATAGGAAGTCATCCATTATCCGGGGCGTGAAATCTGCCCCGGATACCCTTCCGTTCGAATGCCTGGCAATGGTGGGGGAGGGGAAAAAGGAATTTAGGTATAAACCCCTGCCAATTTAAACATCAGATGTTTTAAACATTATATTGACAGAGTAAAAAAAAACGTCTAGCATGTACACCGATGCAGGAAACCTGCCAAATGTCCCTATCACTGGAGCCAAAAAGTAAAATTCCCATGACTGGAGACAAGAATCGTAAAATCGTTTTTTTTGGATGCCCCTTGGATTGCGATGAAAAACATGAGGCAATCGAAGAAAAACGGAACGGATACTGGGTTGGTGACTCGAATGGGGACCCCCTGCCAGAGGTGATGAAAATCATCCGACGGGAGATGTCGGGTCAGGGGTGGGAAGAGGCGGGGTCGCTTGAAGTTCCTGGTTGGCTGACAGCCAAGCCTTCGGAAAAAGACCGATTACGGGTGAATACGGAAAATATGGTTTTTTTCATCGATCAAAACGGCTGTGACACCTATTCGGCCAAAGTCGCGGACTTCGTATCCACGCGAATCCTCCCGGATATTCCATGTTTGATCGCTATTGATCATTCCTTGACCAGGGGCGCATTTCGATCGGTGGCGGAATTCTATGGGAGGGATAACGTTTCCCTGATTGTAATGGATAGCCATACGGACGCAATCCCGATGTCCGCGCTTTCCGGAGCAGTCCAATATGATTCGGAAATAAATCCGAATTCGGTCCACGATACCACGGATCCGTACTTGTATAACCGGCCGGACTCCCTGAACGCGAGTTCGTTTCTTCATCACATGCTGGCGGAAAAGACTGTGGATCCGAAAAATTTGTATATTTTCGGTGTCAGCGATTATCCGGAAAAGAAGTTGTTTCGGATTCGAGACACCCGGATACAACAGTTTGTGGATTCCTACTCCGAATTAAAACGGCGCGGCTGTACGATAGTAACCCGGAACGAATGTATCACCATGCCACAAAAGCTCAAAAACATTTTAAAACGGATTTCCACTCCTTTTGTTTACATATCGGTGGACATGGATATCGGGGCCCGAAATGCCTTGGAAGGTGTGCGGTTCCGAAATTGGAAAGGATTGAGCGAATCACAACTATATAAACTTGTCGATATGGTTACCACCGTTTTGTCCTCCGGCGTCCAACTGGTTGGAATGGACATCATGGAAATCGATCCCCGGCGTGCCGGTGATGGGAGTGTTCCTGGTACTGATTCGACATATCAGATTGCCGCGGGATTGATTCAGAAAATCTGTTTGGGCCGTGCAATCCTTTCTCATGAATAGACAATAGACGTTTCCCGTAAATATTTTTGTGCCCATCATTAAATATAATCACTGGTAAGGAGGAATCTTTGGTAATGGAAAACAGATATTTTGATCTCGAAAACCCCTCAGCAGAAAATTCGATTAAAAAACTCAAATATTTTACCGATGGGGAATTCCGTGTGTCCAAATCCACCAAATACATGGACTGCTACAACCCGTCAACCGGGGATGTCATTGCCCATGCCCCCCAATGCACCCAGGATGAGGTGGAAGAGGCCATTCAAAGTGCCGTGAATGCCTATCCGGAATGGTCTGCAACACCTGTCAGCAAGCGGGTACAGGTTTTGTACCGGTTCAAGGCCTTGGTAGACAAACACCTGGAGGAACTGACCCATCTTCTGTGCAGCGAAGAAGGGAAAAACTGGACCGAATCCATGGGGGATGTTCTGAAGGTGAATGAGGTCGTGGAATTTGCCTGTGGCGCACCTCACCTGATGAAAGGTGAATCCCTGATGCAGGCCAGCAAGGGATATGACACGGTTTTGTACCATCATCCCATGGGAGTGTTTGCAGGGATCGCTCCCTGGAATTTTCCGGCCATGATTCCTCACGGCTGGATGACTCCGATTTGTGTCGCAACCGGAAACTGCATGGTTCTGAAGGCCGCCAGTTTTGTTCCCCAGTCATCCCTGAGACTCACCGAACTCTGGCGGGAAGCCGGACTTCCCAAAGGGGTGTTGAACGTCGTCACCGCCGGACGGAATGAGGCTGAAATTTTTCTGAAACATCCGGACATCAAAGGCGTTTCCTTTGTCGGCTCTACCTCGGTCGGCAAGCATATCTATGCAACTGCCGCTGCCCACGGAAAACGGGTGCAGGCACTGACGGAAGCCAAAAACCATGCGCTCGTCATGCGGGATGCCAAACTGGAGAGAACTGCCAGAGGTATTATCAACGCCTATTGCGGGTGTGCGGGCGCCCGGTGTATGGCCTGTCCGGTAATTGTCGTCGAAAATTGCGTGGCGGATGAACTGATCGGTTATCTGAAGAAATTTGTGGCTGAAATGAAACTGGGGCCTGCCTACGATCCGAATACCGGAATGGGACCCATCATGAATGCCGGCCATTTGAAGTTCATTTTGGATTGGATTCAGAAAGGAATTGACGAGGGGGCTGAGTTGATCGTGGACGGCCGGAATCCGGTGGTGCCCGGTTATGAAAAGGGTTTTTACTTAGGGCCCACGATTTTCGACCATGTGACCGAGGACATGAGTGTCGGAAGAGAGGAAATCTTTGGACCGGTTCTGTGCGTCAAACGCGTCGAAACCTTTGAACAAGGCCTGGAGATCATGAACAACAGTCGGTTTGCGAACGGCTCGGTGATTTATACCCAGAACGGACATTATGCGAGAGAATTCGCCTATCGGACTGACGCCGGCATGGTTGGAATCAATGTCGGAATTCCGGTTCCGCTGGGAATTTTCGGCTTCACCGGACATAAACAGTCGTTTTTCGGAGACCTCCATGTCATGGGAAAAGACGGATTTGCATTTTTTACGGAGTCCAAGTGTGTCACCCAGACTTGGTTCCCGGAAACGGAAATGGAAAGCTGTAAAGTGGATACCTGGGACGGAACAATTTCCTCCATGCCGGATCAGCACAAGTAATTTATTGGCCTATATTTTTAACATCGCAGCCTGAATCGTGGACCACGGCGGGGATCAACCACTCCGTCGTGGTTCGCGATTTTCCATTTTGAACAGACAGTACCTTTCCGTTCCTTTTTCTTGTGTACCGATTCTATCTTTGGTAGAAGCCTGTCGAATGAAACCATCAAATTCCATTGAAGAGAATTTCAACCTCCCGGAAATCCTCACGGAAATCCAAAGCCTGGGCGTTCGGGTCCCGGCGGAAATTCAGGGAAGAAAGGGGGGAGCCGGCCCGGCGGAAGGAAGGTCTTTCATCATCGGCGGTATTCCGGTCCATGTTCCGATTGCGGCTCCCTATGTTTCTTATTCCCCTTTTTCTCTGAAAGAGACCGATTCCGCTTGGGTTCTTTTGAAAAATGGCAAAGAGGTGTCGGAGATGAAAGTGGTACGGGAGCCCGCGTTTTATGCCCACACCACTCGGGATGGAATCGATCTTCGTCGAATAGCGCTGTTGCACGGTAGGGATTGTCTGGCCACCACCGTTTTCCAACGGTGCGTTTACTGGAAACGTTCCCGGAAATGTGCGTTCTGTGCCACCGAAACCTCGGCTGCAAACCGAACCACAGTGGAAAGAAAAACTCCGGAACAACTGGCCGATGCCGTCCGGATCGCCTGTGAACTGGACCATATTTCGCACATGGTACTGACTTCCGGAACCGGAGACCCTCCGGGGAGCGAAATCGAATATCTGGCGGACTGTGTCCGGGCCATCAAGGCAGTTGCCGCCATTCCGGTTCAGCTACAGTTCGCACCTCCCGCATCCATGGATCTGATTGACCTGGTTCATGATGCCGGTGCCGATGCCGTGGGCATCCATGTCGAAAGTTTCGACCCGGATATCCTTTCCCGCATTGCGCCGGCTAAGGCGGATATCGGAATGGATCGATATCGCAGGGCCTGGCGGCATGCGGTGGAACGGTTCGGCCCCGGACGTGTCAGCAGTTTTCTGATTGCAGG
>CAZTKB010000093.1:7481-11783 GCA_964614125.1 uncultured Desulfobacterales bacterium
CCGGATATCATCTGTCACAGCGCCCGTACCCATGCTGAAAACCGGGAGGCCTATGAGATTAGGCATGGCGTGTTCGTCCGGGAACAGAAAGTGTTTGCCAAGTCGGACCGGGATGAGCATGACCGGGGTGCCTTCCAGATTGTCGCGAAAGCGGGCGGAAGTATTGTTGGAACGGTTCGGATATATCCAGTCAAGTCCGAACCCGGCCGATGGGTAGGAGGGCGGCTGGCGGTTCGAAAGGAATACCGGACGGGCCGAACGGGATCCCTTCTGGTAAAGGAAGCGATGAAACGGGTGAAACGGAATGGATGCCGCTTGTTTACCGCCGATATTCAGGAACAGAACGTACGATTTTTTCAAAAACTCGGGTGGACCACTGTAGGTATGCCTCGTTTGCAGTACGGTATTCCTCATCAAACCATGCATGCGGATTTGGATCGGGTTCCGGAGGATTGGATATGAAGGAAACACGCCTTGGGGATATGGTGAGTTCTGTTCGGAACTACATGGGGGTAGTTCGGAAGCACCCCATTCAAGCTGTGGTGGAGAGGCTTCGGTCTACGCAGCAATATGGGCCCCAACTTCCGAATTTTGGAGACGATGCCGCCGTCATTCCCTGGAAAGGAGAGTATTTGCTGTTGGCTGCAGATGGGATGATGTCCGGTCTTCTGGTCAGTGAGCCCTATGCTGCCGGCAAGGCCTCGGTGATGGTGACGGTGAACGATATTTATTCCATGGGAGGCCGTCCCATTGGGCTTGTCAATGTTTTGGCCAGCGGAAACGATATGCAGCGAGAGCAGATTGTGGCCGGTATCGAGAAAGGATGTCACAAACTGAGGGTCCCGATGCTCGGCGGGCATTTGCACCCGGATGCCGATGAGACAACTCCTTCTCTCAGTGTCGCGATCCTGGGTTTTGCCACACGGGTTCTCCGCTGTCACCTCGCCCGCCCTGGTGATGATCTGATTCTGGCCGTGGATTTGAACGGCCGACGTGGCTGCCGATCCGTTGTCAGCTGGGATGCAAATTCCGGAAAGACTTCCGAAGAGCTGTTGAATCGCCTTGAAGCCTTGCCGGAAATTGCGGAGTCGGGGCTTTCCGAGGCCGCCAAGGATATCAGTAACGCCGGTATTCTCGGAACCATTTCCATCATGCTGGAAAATTCCGGAAAAGGTGGTATCATTGATGTGAATGCTATTCCCTGTCCCAAGGACATCCCTTTGATCGACTGGCTTCATTGTTTCCAGAGTTATGGATTCATCCTCTCCGTAAGGCCGGATCGATCCCAGGCTGTCCAGGATATTTTTCATCAGAAGCATATTACATCCCATATTATTGGCCGGGTGACCGATGACGGAATTGTCGCCTTGCGGCAGGGGGAAGAAACCCAGGTTTTGTTTGATTTCGATACTGACTGGATTACCGGGATCCGGTATCCCGGATAATCGCGGCAGATTTCCGAAACGGCCCGAAAGGAGAAATATGAAGCCAAACCGAATTCCTTCCTTTTTGATGCATCCGATTATTCGGAGTATCATGTCATTTCTCATGGTTGTGCTGGTCGGAATTTCTCCTTCCTCCGGTGACCCCGGGACTCCGGTTCGCATGGCCTACCTGCAGAACGATATTCATCATTTGGCTTGCTGGACAGCCCTGGAAAAGGGAATGTACACCCAGCGCGGCGTTTTGGTGGAAATTGCCGGAGTTTTTCGCGCCGGCCCGGAGATTATGACCGCCTTTGCGGCAGGGGAATTAGATATGGCCTATGTGGGGGAAGCGCCGGCTACCATCGCCGTAGCCAACCGCACTGCCAAGGTGATTGCCGTGGCCCAGGTGAATACGGAAGGCTCTGCCATCGTGGTTTCCAAAGATAAGAGCATCTTGGGGTTGTCTGATCTTGTGGCCAAAACGGTCGCCGTTCCCGGACATGGAACGGTTCAGGATTTTTTGCTTAGACGCGCGCTGCGTCATGGCAACATTGACATCAAGGCCGTCAACATCATTGTTCTCAAGCCCCCGGAGATGATCGGCGCCTTGCGAAGCAACCAGATCGATGCCTTCATCGCCTGGGAGCCGTATCCTTCCAAGGTCGTTGCCTTGGAGGTCGGGAAACGATTGGCCGATTCGTCTACATTGTGGAATGGGCACCCCTGTTGTGTTCTGGTCGCATCCGCCGATTTTATGAACAAGTACCCGGATCGCGTTGCGGCTATTGTGGATGCCCATACAGCTGCGACCCAATTTATCCAGGACAACCCGGAGGAAGCGATCCGGATCGGCATGAATTACACCGGTATGGACAACGCCACGGTGCGGGATGCCGTGAAGTTTGTTAACTATACGGTTCAACTGAATGTTGCCGGAGAAGCGGAATATGTCCAATATTTGAAACAGCTGAACTATATTCGAATTGAGGATGAAGACGCCTTTATTCGTTCCTTTCTCGATACAACCCGAATACCGGGAAAGCATCCCGCTCCATGACTTTCCGGAGGGTTGCTGCCCCGATCGTGATTCTTGCCGCCTGGCAGGGAATCTCTCTTCTGGAGTTGATACCGGCGTATAAACTTCCATCTCCTGCAGACATTCTGGTCAGTATCCGGGATTTGATCCTTTCCGGAATGCCGCCAGGCCAACGGCTACATGTGCATACCCTCTACAGCCTCCAGCGGGTGGCTATCGGGTATGCGGTTGCCGTCGTTCTCGCGGTTCCGCTGGGAATACTCACGGGATGGAATGCCGCCCTCCGGGATATGGTCGAGCCAATTGTCGAGTTGGTCCGTCCCATTCCTCCGTTGGCCTGGATCCCAATCGCCATCCTCTGGTTTGGCATTGGAACCGGATCTGCCGCTTTTATCATTTTTCTGGGGTCTTTTTTTCCGATTTTGCTTACCACGGTCTCCGGTGTCCACGCCATCGACCCGATTCTGATCGATGCAGCCCGGACACTGAATGCAACCAACCGGCAAATTTTGCTGAAAGTTCTGGTTCCCGGTGCGGTGCCCGCGATTTTCACCGGCTTGCGGGTGGGGATGGGAATCGGATGGATGACCCTGGTTGCCGCTGAATTCACGGGAGTGAAACAGGGTCTCGGTTTGGGGCAGATGATCATGACGGCCCGGGATCTCCAGCAGCCGGATGCCATTGCGGCTGGGATGCTCGTGATCGGATTGATCGGAACCGGCATTGACCGGTTTTTTGTCGTATTGCAACGGCGGATCGTTCCCTGGCGGAACGACTGAAATCCCCCAAAAGGAATACAAAGGATGGCTCTTCGTCTGGAATTGTCCGGAGTTACCAAAAACTTTCCCATCAATTCCGGGGCCGATTCCCTGGCGGTGTTTGATGAGATCCACTTGCAGGTTTCCAAGGGTGAGTTTTTTTCCATCGTCGGTCCCAGCGGGTGCGGCAAATCCACCATGCTGAAAATTATCGCCGGATTGGATTCAGCTTCCGGCGGAACCGTCGTTCTGGAAGGGGAGCCTGTTACCCGCCGTGATCCTCGGATCGGTCTCATTTTTCAGGAATTCGCCCTCTTTCCCTGGCGCACAGCCATCGAAAATATCGAGATGGGGCTCGAACTTCAGGGGGTGGGGAAAAAACAAAGACGAGACGAGGCTATCCGGTTGTTACATGCGTTTGGTTTGGCTGGTTTTGAAAACCACTATCCCCATGAATTGTCGGGTGGGATGAAACAGCGGGTGGCAATCGCACGGACCCTGATCATCAATCCGGAAGTGGTTCTGATGGATGAACCCTTCGGAGCCCTGGACAGCCAGACCCGGAATATTCTCCAGGAATTTCTGTTGGATATCTGGCAGGATCGCCGTGACACCGTTTTGTTTGTTACCCACAATGTCGATGAGGCAATTTATCTCAGTGATCGGGTGGCTGTGATGTCCCGAAGACCTTCCCGAATTCTGCAGGTTTTTGAGATCGATGTTCCCCGCCCCAGGGATCGGACCGGTCTTCCCATCAACCGGTACCGTCGGGAGATTTCCGCCCTGTTGAATACCTGACGGTTTTTTTATCATCCTCAAAACGATTTCCTGCTTTCATCAACATACCAGCCTGAATTGTTCCCTGCTGGGGCTACCGGACTGTCGCCCCAGTCATATCTCGGGAAGACCTTTCCGGTGGGGCGGGCCCTCCTTAAAAAGTGGATCCCATGCCTCAACGCCAAACGCCTCTGTCTGGCAAGCGACCAGGCATTGGGATTCTGCCCAAAAAGCTGGACAATTCTCAAATCCTTAGGGTATAGAAATTGACAGGCACCGATCCGGCCGGATTAGATTCTTAATT
>CAZTKB010000094.1:0-11661 GCA_964614125.1 uncultured Desulfobacterales bacterium
ATTCCCCACCAGGGGGGAGGGAATAGAATTGTGACTCTGAGCCATTCCCCACCAGTGGGGAGGGAAAAAATTGGTGGTCCTGGCTCTCCCTCACCCTGACCCTCTTCCAACACCATGGGCGTATGTGTGGGTTGTTGTCAGCACCAGTGGGGAGGCATAAATTGGTAACCCTGGCCCCGCCTGCAAGTGGCGAGGTAAAAATTCCCAGCCCAGTCCCTGCCCCGAAGCAGCCGATACTCATTGACTTGCCTGGTTGAAATAGTTATGAACAAAGAAACGGGAGGTGATACCCCATGCAGGAACTCGTTGCGGTAATGAAAGCCCTGTCGGATCCCAACAGGATCAAGATTTTAAAAATGCTGCAGATCAAACCCCTTTGCGTTTGCGAAATCCACACGTCCCTGGATCTTCCGCAGCCGACGGTCTCCAAAAATTTAAAAATATTGGAAAAAGCCGGGCTGGTAACCAGCCGGAAAGAAGGATTGTGGGTGAACTACATGCTGGCGGACGGAAACAGCAGTCCCTATGCATCCATGTTGCTGGGAGGGCTTCGTCATTGGCTATCCGATGACCCGGACATTCGGGCGGTGGCGGAACGAGTGGCTCTGGCGAACCGGGAACTGATCTGCGGAAGAAGGGGGACCGGAAACCCGGCATAAAAAAACCGGCCGGGATTCAGAAGGGATCCCGGCCGGTTATATGACGTTTCCGCGCTCTGCGGATTTCAATCGGCCTGTTTTGTTTCCTCGGCCGGTTTTTCAGTTGGGACCGGCTTGGTTTCCGCTCCCTTACCTTTACGGGATTTGGATGGGTGATAGCCGATCGCTGCCTTTTTTCGAGGCTCGTACGGAAGGCTTTTTTCTTTTCCGACCAGTTCGATAATGGATATCGGTGCCGCATCACCGGGGCGAAAACCCACCTTTACAATCCGGGTGTACCCTCCGGGAATTTCACCGTATCGAACACTGGCCTCCCGAAAAAGTTTGTACACCACATCTTTTTCAGTGATGACAGCCAAAGCCTGACGCCTGGCATGCAAATCGCCCCGTTTGGCGAGGGTAATCATATCATCAGCCCACTTGCGGATTTCCTTGGCCTTCACATCCGTTGTCCGAATCCGGTCATGCTTGAACAGCGATGTGACCAGATTCCGAAACAGTGCCGTCCGATGACTGCTGGTACGGCCCAGTTTTACTCCTGTTTTTCCGTGTCTCATAGGATTATTCCACTCCTTCCACCGGCTCATCTTCAGGTGGAACGAATCCGTCGAGTTTCATTCCCAAAGACAGACCCATTCCACTCAGGACTTCTTTAATTTCGTTCAGGGACTTCCGACCGAAGTTCTTGGTTTTGAGCATTTCCGCCTCGGTTCGGCTGACCAATTGATAAATTTTATAGATATCCGCATTTTTCAGGCAGTTGGCACTGCGAACGGACAATTCCAGTTCCTCCACCGAACGATACAGATTGTCGTTGAAGTTGTTCTTCAGAGAGTCTTCGTCATCCTTTTCCATTTCCGGAAGGGCGTGTTCGTCAAAATTTACGAAAACGTTCAACTGCTCTTTCAATATTTTGGCAGAGTAGGCGACGGCGTCCTCAGGAGCAATGCTGCCATCCGTCCACACTTCCAGAGTCAGTTTGTCGTAATCCGTTTTTTGTCCGACACGGGCGTTACCTACCACATAGAACACTCTCTTGATCGGTGAAAAGATGGCATCAATCGGAATCGTGCCGATGGGAGCGTTTTCATCCTTGTTGTTTTCGGACAAGGAGTAGCCTTTCCCAACCTTGACGGTGAGGGTCATGTTCAGTTTGGCATTGCTGTCCAATGTGGCAATATGCTGTTCCGGATTCAGAATTTCGCATCGCCCGTCTTCGCTGACCAGATCGGCGGCAGTAACCACACATTCCCCGGCCCTACGAACGACAAGCGTTTTGGGCTCGGGATCGGAAACCAAAAAGCGTATTTCCTTCAGATTCAGAATGATTTCAGAAATATCCTCCACAACTCCGGGGATGGCGCTGAATTCGTGCATGACTTCTTCGAATTTTACACTAACGATCGCAGCGCCGTGAAGGGAGGACAGCATGATTCGCCGGAGCGAATTCCCAAGAGTGGTTCCAAATCCTCTTTCCAGCGGTTCACAAACGAACTTTCCATAATGGGGTGTACTGGACACCTCGATTTTTTCTGGCCGAATCATGTTCTGCCAGTTGATACACATCAGTTCATTTGATGCCATTATGATTTTTTAAACTCCTTTCAGAGGATGGTTGCCGCTTTGGTCCGTAATACAATCCACGGAAGATCCCCCATGTTACTTGGAGTACAGTTCGACAATTAACTGTTCCATAATCGGCATGGTGATATCGTCCCGGGTTGGAAAAGACTTGACCACACCGGAAAGCGTCTCCTTTTTCAATTCCAGCCACTGCGGAATACCGCGTCGAACAACAGCCTCAGTGGAATCCTGAATCGCCTTGACATTTTTACTGGACTCTCTCAGCTCAATGACATCCCCCGGTTTGACGATGTACGATGGTATATCCACGGTATGTCCATTAACCTGAAAATGCCGGTGACGAACGAAATGACGGCCCTCGGTTCGCGAATTGGCAAACCCCATGCGGTAAACGACATTATCCAGTCTTCTTTCCAGCATAACGAGCAAATTGGTACCGGTTACACCTTTCTGCTGCTCGGATCGGTGAAAGAACAACCGAAACTGTTTTTCCGACAATCCGTATAACCGTTTTACCTTCTGTTTTTCCCGAAGCTGCATGCCGTAATCCGAGATTTTTCTACCACGCCGCTGGCCGTGCTGTCCGGGAGGAAAGCCCCTGCGATCATATGCGCACTTGTCCGAGTAGCATCGATCGCCCTTCAGAAACAGTTTTTGATTTTCGCGCCGGCAAATCCTGCAAACCGAACCAGTATATCTTGACAAGTCTTCCTCCTTTACCTTCTCCGTCAATCAAAATTTCCGTCGGATATTTTGAATTATACCCGTCTGCGTTTGGGGGGACGGCATCCATTATGGGGAATCGGGGTCACATCTTTGATGGAATGGATAACCAGCCCGGCGGCCTGAAGAGACCGAAGCGCGGATTCACGACCGGCACCGGGACCTTTCACAAAGACTTCCACATTTTTCATGCCATATTCCTGAGCCTTTTTTACAGCATCTTCTGCTGTCAGCTGGGCGGCGAATGGAGTGCTTTTCCGGGATCCCTTGAACCCCTGTACACCGGCGCTGGACCAAGAGACCACATTTCCGGCGGTATCGGTGATACTGATGATCGTATTGTTAAACGTTGATTGAATGTGAACAACTCCGTTTGGAATGTTCTTTTTTTCCTTCTTCTTGGTGCGGGTTCTTTTTGCCATGTATAGCGCCCTTATATCCTTCTGTTTCAACTGTCCGCGATTTTATTCCTAATTGGCCGGCTTTACCAGTCCATTCCACCATCCGATGACCATTCGCAAAGGGTACCATCTCCGATCAATTTGCTTGATCATCGAAAAAATGGTGTCGGCATGGGTGGTCGGAAAAATTATTTCTTGGCAGCGACTTTTTTCTTGACAGCGGCCCGTCTGGGTCCTTTTCGGGTCCTTGCGTTTGTTTTGGTCCGTTGTCCATGAACCGGCAAAGATTTCCGGTGGCGAAGTCCCCTGTAACAGCCCAGATCCATTAACCGTTTAATGCTCATGCTGATCTGGCTTCTCAGTTCACCCTCCACCTTCATTTCACTGTCAATCAGCTTGCGGATGTCATTGACTTCGCCTTCGGTGAGTTGTTCGACCCGTTTGTTCGGATCGATCTTCAGCTGCTCAACAATTTTTTTGGAAGTCGGAAAACCGATACCATAAATATAGGTCAATCCCACCTCTACCCTTTTTCGCTTCGGTAAGTCCACCCCAGCAATTCTAGCCAACGCTGATCCTCCTCTATCCTTGCCTTTGTTTATGACGTCTGTTTTCGCAGATGACCCGCAATACGCCTTTTCTACGCACAATTTTACATTTTGCGCAGATTTTTTTCACTGATGCTCTGACTTTCATTCGATGCTCCTTGCCTCCCTATCCATCATCTGCCGGCAAATGGTAATATCACAACACTGGCGGGTTCCGGGTTTCGGAATCTCCCGATGAGCCATTGTGTCCATCCGACTATTTGGAGCGATAGGTTATTCGTCCCCGGGTGAGGTCGTATGGGGATAGTTCCACCGTGACTCGATCTCCTGGTAAAATCTTTATGAAGTGCATTCTCATTTTTCCGGAAATATGAGCCAATATTTGGTGTTTGTTATCCAATTCCACCTTGAACATGGCATTCGGAAGGGTTTCTAAGACCTTCCCTTCCACTTTGATTGCCTCTTCCTTTGGCATAAAACAACTTCTCCATTGGTAGCCGGGATTCTCGGACGATCAGGATCGTCCTTTGATTTTTCCCGCGCCTTTTTTCAAAAATCCCTCATAATTCCGGCTGATGATATGGGATTCCATCTGGGCCATCGTATCCACCGCAACGCCGACAACGATCAGCAACGCGGTTCCCCCGAAATAAAAAGGTACGTTGAACTGCGCGATCAGAACGGATGGCAGCACACAGATACAGGAAACGTAAAAAGCTCCCCCCAATGTAATCCGGGTCAATACCCGGTCGATATAATCAGACGTACGTTTCCCGGGACGAATACCCGGAATAAACCCACCATGCTTTTTCATGTTTTCTGCGACATCCACCGGGTTGAATGTAACAGCAGTATAAAAATAACAGAAAAAGAAAATAAAACCGACAAACAGCAGCTCATAGAGAAATCTTCCCGGAACAATAGCGTCGGCAATGTTTTTGATCCAGGGGATCGTGATGAAACTGGCTATTGTCGCCGGGAACATAATAATGGAAGAGGCGAAAATGGGGGGAATAACCCCCGATGTATTGATTTTAAGGGGCAGATGGGTGCTTTGCCCACCGTAGAGTCGTCGTCCGACAACACGCTTGGCATATTGAACGGGAATTCTCCGCTGCCCCTGCTCCACAAAAATGATGACCCCGACCACCGCAATCATCAGAATCAGCATGAACAATACCGTGAAAATACTCATTTCACCCGTGGAAACCAAATGGAAAGTATTGCTGATGGCATTGGGCATCCGTACAACAATCCCGGAAAAAATAATCAGGGATATGCCGTTTCCGATTCCACGTTCGGTTATCTGTTCGCCTAACCACATGATAAAGGCCGTACCGGCGGTAAGAGTAATTACCGTGAGAATCCGAAACCCCCACCCCGGATCCAGAACCACCGGCGCACCACCTGGGGCTGTCATGCTTTCCAGACCGATGCTGATACCGAACCCCTGTATTGCCGATAACACGATCGTGCCATACCGTGTATACTGGGTGATCTTTTTTCGCCCTTGTTCCCCTTCCTTGGAAAGACGCTCCAGGTGAGGAACCACAACAGTCAAAAGCTGAAGGATGATGGACGAACTGATATAGGGCATGATTCCCAAGGCAAAGACCGAGAGCCGTTCGAAAGCTCCGCCCGAAAACATGTCAAACAGTCCGAGCAGTGTGCCCTTGGCCCTTGCAAAAAAACTGGCCAGCGCAACGGCGTCTATCCCGGGAACCGGAATATGGACACCGATCCGATAGACAATGAGGAGGGCAAGGGTGAAAAAGATTCTCTTTTTCAGCTCTGGAATACGGAATATATTCTGAAAGCCGCTTCCAATCATTCGGATGCCTCTATGGTGCCTCCGGCCGCCTCAATTTTCTGCCTGGCGCCGGCGCTGATATAATTCAGTCGAATCACCAATGGAATGGCGATGTCACCTTTACCAAGAAGTTTAACCGCGTCATATTTACCTTTGATGATTCCGGCATCGCGAAGCCCATAGACATCAATCACGCTTCCAGCTTCGAATTTGGATAAATCCATCAGATTGACTGCGGCGATTTTCAATTTATGAATGGAGGTAAACCCCCTTTTGGGAAGTCTACGATGAATCGGCATCTGTCCGCCTTCATACCCCGGTCTGACACCACCGCCGGAACGGGCATTCTGACCTTTGGCACCTTTTCCGGAGGTCTTTCCCCATCCGGAAGATTCACCTCTACCCACTCGTTTCCTTTTTTTTCGGGCACCTTCTGCCGGCTTGAGTTCACTTAGTTTCATTTATATCTCCTCGGCCATCACCATATGGGATATCTTGAAAATCTGACCACGTATGGCAGGGGTATCCCGGTATATCCGGGTCCGGTTCATCCGTGTCAATCCCATACTCCGAAGTATCTTTTTGTGTTTATCCGGTCTTCCGATAAAACTCTTCACCAGGGTGACCTTAATTGATTCCGCCATGATCTCTCCCGAAACTACAGTTCCTCAACATGTTTTCCGCGTCTGGCCGCGACCTGTTCCCGACTTTGGAGTTTATACAATCCATCGATGGTAGCCTTCACGACATTGTGCGGATTGTGCGACCCCATACATTTGGTCAGAATGTTCTGAACCCCACAGGCTTCCAGGATCGCCCGGACAGCACCACCGGCAATCAGCCCAGTTCCCTCGGAGGCTGGTTTCAGCAAAACTTTCCCAGCACCAAAAGTACCGATAATCTCATGGGGTATGGTACCGTTTTCCAAGGGAATTTTAACAATGCTTTTTTTTGCCTGTTCCACTCCCTTTCGAATGGCCTCCGGAACTTCTCCGGCCTTTCCCAATCCGCACCCGACACTGCCGGCACCGTCTCCAACCACCACAATCGCACTGAAACTGAATCTTCGACCGCCCTTCACAACCTTGGCGACCCGGTTCAGATGAACCACTTTGTCGATAAACTGGCTTTCAACGATTTCTTGCTTCACCAACGGTATTCCTCCTTGTCTAAAAATCCAGTCCAGATTCACGCGCTCCATCACTAATCGCTTTCACCCGCCCGTGATAGAGGAATCCATTCCTGTCGAAAACCACTTTTTTGATTCCGTTCTGAAGAGCTTTTTCACCGATACGCTTTCCGATGAAAACGGCCTCTTCGATCTTGTTTTTGAATTTCCCAAGGGATTTGACGTCTTTTTCCAGGGAAGAGGCGGATACCAGTGTATGTCCCTTCGCATCATCGATGATCTGGGCATAAATCTCCCTGGCACTCCGGAATACGCAAAGGCGGGGTCTTTCCGCTGTGCCGACCAGCGTCTTCCGGATTCTCGTTTTTCTCTTCAGCCTTGCCGTCCGTTTGGTATCTGCAGATCCCATCTTCTATGTCCTTGTAGCCGAACCTTGTTTTCAGTTTACCCGATCACCAGGCTCGCCGAGTGGTTATTCGAGCGGTACCGCCCGTCAGGTTTTATTTGCCGCCGGTTTTTCCGGCTTTCTTTTGAATCTTATCCGTCGAGAAACGAACACCCTTGCCCTTGTATGGTTCGGGAGGCCGCAGTCGTTTCAGATTGGCAGCAGTATGCCCCAAAAGTTCCTTATCAATTCCAGTCAACACAACGACATTGTTTTTGTCTACCGTCGCGGACACACCTTCCGGCAGAACAAAATTCACCGGATGGGAATACCCGATGGATAGGGCAAGAACATTGTTCTCAACGGATGCGCGATAGCCGATGCCTACAATTTCCAGGGTTCTCTGAAACCCTTGGCTGACACCAGTGACCATATTGGCAAGGAGGGCGCGAGTCAGGCCCTGAACAGCCGTTTCCTTCCCCTTGTCTTCCTTCAACATGACGGAGGCCGTGGAGTTCTCCATTTTTATCTCAACAAACGGATGGACCGGCATACTGAGAGTACCCTTGTCTCCGGTAACCGTAACCCGGTCACCTTCCAGACTCAGTTTCACCCGATTGGGGATCTCGATCGGTTTTTTTCCTACTCTAGACATGAACATACCTCATGAGATTGAATGCATGATTCCCGAAAAAAATGTGGACAACACGAAAGAAAAGCGTTCTTCCCTGCCGCCCCGCATGACCGCCCCGGACCGATGGATTTGAAAAAAATCGGACCCTACCAGATTTTGCAGAGGACTTCTCCGCCGACTTTCTCACTTCTGGCCTGTTTGTCGGTCATAATGCCCTTGGATGTAGTCAAAATGGAGACCCCCAAACCGTTCAAAACGGATTTGATATCTTTACTCTTCTGGTACACCCGCCGACTGGGTTTGCTGACTCGTTCCAGCCCCATGATAGCACTGCCATATTCCTGGCCATATTTCAAATATACGCGAAGGATACCCTGTTTGTCGTCCTTGATAAACTTATAGTTTCGGATAAATCCTTCCGCTTTCATCACGCGGGCGATCTCCAGCTTCAGTTTGGACCCGGGGATATCTACAGTGGAAAACTTCGCTTTAGAAGCGTTTCGCACTCGGGTCATCATATCGGCAATTGGGTCGCTAATAGACATTGCTTACTCCGTATTGTTTTTCAATGATGTCAGGCTGGCACGCTCCGGCGGTTGCCGGACCCATGTCTACCAGCTGGATTTGGTTACGCCGGGAAGACTTCCGCTCAACGCAAGATTACGAAAGCAGATTCGGCATATTCCGAATTTCCGGATGTAGCCTCTGGGTCTACCGCACATGGGACACCGGTTGTATTTTCTGACCCCGAATTTGGGATCGGCAACCGCTTTATTCATCAGCGCCTTCTTTGCCAACTCATCCTCCTCATGAAATCAGATTTCTTGGATGTTACCAACACAAGTTAATTTTTAAACGGCATGCCCAGCAAGCGGAGCAGTTCTTTGCCTTCCTTGTCAGTTTTCGCGGTGGTGACCACCGTGATATTCAATCCTTTGGTACTTTCAACTGCGTCGAAATTGATCTCAGGAAAAATAATATGCTCCTTGACACCCAGCGTATAATTCCCTCGGCCATCAAAAGCCTTACCGGAAACACCCTTAAAATCCCGCACGCGGGGGAGTGCGACACTCACCAGACGGCTAAAGAAATCATACATTCGGTTATGGCGAAGGGTGACCATACACCCAATCGGCATCCCTTCCCGGAGCTTAAAGGCGGCGATGGCTTTTTTGGATTTCGTGATAACCGGTTTTTGCCCGGAAATGGCAGACAATTCGACTGTCGCAGAGTCCAGAATCTTGATATTCTGGATCGCATCACCCAGCCCCATGTTCAGCACAATTTTTTCAAGCCTGGGGGCTTCCATTCGATTCCGATAACTGAAGGTCTTCATCAATTCCGGTGCAACCTGTTCTTCATAAAATGCTTTCAGCTTAGACATACGTCCCCTCTTGGCGTCAGGCTCTATTTATCAATTTGCTCATTACATTTACGGCAGATCCGGACTTTTTTCCCGCCTTCGAGAGGGGACATTTTCACCCGGACAGGCGCCATACACCGATTGCACATCATCATCACATTGGACCAGTCGATCGGTGCCTCGGTTTCCACGATGCCACCCTGTCGGTTCTTCATATTCGCCTTGGTGTGCTTTTTGATCATGTTGATCCGCTCCACCAGGACCGTGCCCCTCTTCTTGTTTATTTTCAGGATCTTTCCGATTTTGTTTTTGTCTTTACCGGCGATTACCTTAACCTTGTCGTCCTTCTTCAGGTGACACGTCGTGTTTGTCATGTGCGTCTTCTCCACCGGACAGAAATCTCTATAGTACTTCCGGAGCAAGTGAAATGATTTTCATGAATTTCCGGGAACGCAGCTCTCTGGCGACGGGGCCGAAAATACGGGTTCCGATGGGTTCCTGGGCGGCATTGATCAATACGGCGGAGTTATCATCAAAGCGAATATAGGTTCCATCCGCCCGTTTGATCTCTTTCTTGGTACGAACGACCACCGCTTTTAACACATCCCCTTTTTTGACTTTTGCGTTGGCGATGGCTTCTTTGACCGAAACGACGATGATATCACCCACACGGGCGTATCTCCGCCGGGAACCCCCGAGGACTTTAATGCAATGAACCGTTTTAGCGCCGGAGTTATCGGCCACGGTCAATCTGGATTCAGCCTGGATCATGTTGTAAATTCCTTAGCGATCAAACGGCTTTCTGGACGATCTTGCTCAGCCGCCATCTTTTGGTGCGACTGAGCGGCCTGGATTCCGTAATCGTGACCTTGTCACCGACAGCGCACGAGTTGTTTTCATCATGGGCCACAAACCGGGCCCGACGTTTGACATATTTATGATATTCCGGGTGCTTTACCAGTCTCTCGACCAGCACGACAATGGATTTGTCCATTTTATCGCTTACAACCGTTCCGTTCAGCTGTCGTTTCATTCCGCGTGATTTCATGTCGTCGGCTACTCTTATGAATGAGGTTGTGCGTTGGTTTTCATCTCTTCAATAATGGTCAGACAGCGGCTGACATCCCTCTTCAAGAGGCGGATCCGATTCGGATTTTCCATCTGTCCGGCTTCTTTCTGAAAACGCAGGTTGAACATCTCCTGCCTCAGACTGTCCACCTTGGCGGTCAATTCATCCACGGTCATTTTACGCAGTTCAGCGGCCTTCATAACACCTCGCTCCTCTCGATGAATCTGGTTTTCAGAGGCAGCTTACTGGATGCCAACCGCAATGCCTCAGCGGCCAACTCCCGCGGAATGCCTTCCATTTCGTACAAAATCCGACCAGGTTTAACGATCGCAACCCATCCTTCGGGAGCCCCTTTTCCCTTACCCATCCGGACTTCGGCAGGCTTTTTGGTAAAGGGTTTGTCCGGAAAAATTCGGATCCACATCTTCCCGCCTCTTTTGACATGCCGGGTCATGGCAATACGGGCGGCCTCGATCTGTTTGGAGCTGATAGCACCACACTCCAATACCTGAAGCCCGTAGTCCCCATAGTTAAGCTGGGTTGCTCCTTTGGACAGGCCTTTCATTCTCCCGCGTTGCTGCTTGCGGAATTTTACTTTTTTGGGACTGAGCATCTTACTATCTCCTGTCTACTATTTGCCGGCTTCCGGAATATCCTTTTGCAGGATTTCACCTTTGAAGATGAACACCTTAACCCCGACAATTCCATAGGTGGTATTGGCCTCGGCAAATCCATAGTCAATATCCGCCCGAAGGGTATGAAGCGGTACGCGTCCTTCCCGGTACATCTCGGTCCGCGCCATTTCGGCGCCACCCAATCGACCGGAGCAAATGATCTTGACGCCTTCGGCACCAAAACGCATGGCGGAGGTAATGCCCCGCTTCATGGCACGCCGGAAAGCGACACGACGAACGATCTGCTGGGCAACGTTTTCGGCTACAAGCTGGGCATCCATTTCCGGTTTTCGGATTTCCTGGATATCGATAATGGCTTCCTGTGAGATCAATTTTTCGACTTCCTGTTTCAGTTGCGTGATCTCCGCTCCTTTTTTCCCGATAATGATACCGGGTCTGGCAGCAAAAATTCTCAACCGAATTCTTTTGGATGACCGTTCGATCTCAATTTTGGATATTCCGGCATGCACCAGTTTTTTCTTCAGAAATTTGCGAAGTTTCTGATCTTCCAAGATATAGTTGGAATATTGTTTTCCTGCATACCATCGTGATTCCCAGGTTTTTACGATACCCAGCCTTAATCCGATCGGATTGACTTTCTGGCCCAAGCTCCTTCCTCCTTGTCTACAAAGTTTTCTCTGCCAACGTTACGGTGATATGCGAAGTTCTTTTGAGAATACGG
>CAZTKB010000095.1:0-11611 GCA_964614125.1 uncultured Desulfobacterales bacterium
ATGTTCACCTTGGCGAAATCGATTCCGCATTCCCGGACCGAATAAATGGCCTGGGAAGCGAATGCTTCGTTGATCTCAAAAAGATCGATATCCCGGATCTCCAGACCCGCCATGTTCAGCAGCTTGGGTATCGCATAGCGGGGTCCTACGCCCATTTCGTCCGGCCGGCAGCCGACCGTGGTATAGAACTTCAGCTTGGCGATCGGGGTCAGCCCCAGTTCCCGCACCTTGTTCTCACTCATGATCACGGTTGCCGCCGCCCCATCCGTGGTTTGAGAAGAGTTCCCGGCCGTAACGGAACCGTTGACGGCAAAAACCGGACGCAGTTTGCCGAGTCCTTCGAGGGTGGTAGTTTCCCGGATACCGTCATCAAATGACTGGATAAACGTTTCCTTCCGGTAGGTTCCGTCGGACTGTCGTACAAATCGGGCGGCGGGGGTGGGCACCAGTTCGGTGAACAGATTTTTCGCCTTGGCTTCCGAGGCCTTCATCTGGCTCTGGTAGGCAAACTCATCCTGTTCCTGCCGGCTGACGCCGTACCGGTTGGCGACGTTTTCCGCCGTGATCCCCATACTGGTGTACATGTCCGCATGAAGCCTCGTGTATTCCGGATGAGGGCGGGGCAGGTTGCCTCCCATCGGGACATAGGTCATGGACTCGATACCGCCCCCGATCACCACATCCGACCATCCGCTCATCACCCGCAGGGATGCCAGGGCGATGGCTTCGAGCCCGGAAGAACAGAAACGGTTGACTGTCGCCCCGGAAGTTTCGATCGGAAATCCGGCGATCTGGGTTACGATCCGGCCGATATTCAACCCCTGTTCCGCTTCGGGAAACGAACAGCCGATCATGACGTCATCGACCATTTTTTTCTCGAGATGAGGGGTTCTTTCCACGGCTGCGTTCAGGATGAACGACAACAGGTCTTCGGGCCGGGTGTCGGCGAAAGCACCCTTACCTCTCCGGCATCCCGGAGTTCTGACGGAACTGACAATATATGCATCTCTCATGATGGAATCCTCCTCTTCAGACAGGCATCCCGTGGGACGCCCGCCGGGGAAAATGGCTAGTTGCGGAGCGGTTTGCCGGTTTTCAGAATATGATCGACCCGCGCGACGGTTTTTTCCTCTTTCCAGAAGTCGACAAACGCATCGCGCTCCAGTTTCAGAATCACTTCCTCATCAATCTCGCTGTTGGTCCGAACATCCCCGCCGCTGATGACATAGGCGATTCGCTTGGCAAGGAATACGTCATATTCACTGACGAATTTGGCACTCAACATGTTGAACAGTTCCCCGTTGATCATTCCCTGGGCCGCTTCTCCCAGAACCTTCAATTTCCGCCTGGCCGGTGGCGCATATCCCGCGTCCACCATCCGGAGGACCTCTTTTTTGGCCTCTCCAATCAGATAATCCCGGTTGAAGACGATTCGATCACAAGGCCCCAGGAATCCGTTGGCCCGGGCATCGGCAGCGGAAGTGGAAACCTTGGCCATCGCAATCGCCATGAATGCCGGCACGAAAAACTTGGCCAGATCCACGTCGGTAACCGGTTCCGGTATGCTGCTGATCATTTTTTTATAGAGATTCAGGCATCCGCCGCCACCGGGAAGCAACCCGACACCGATTTCCACCAACCCCATGTACAGTTCGGCATGAGCGACAATCCGGTCCGCCATCCCGAGGCACACCTCGCATCCGCCTCCCAGGGTCATGCCGTAGGGCGCCGCGACAATCGGAAAACTGCTGTAACGGGCTTTCTGCATACCGGCCTGGGCCTTGGCCAGAAACGCATCAATTTCCGAATATTTGCCATCTTTGGCCAGGCCTGCCATGAACGCAAGATCTCCACCGGCCGAAAAGGCACCGGGCATCCCACCGGCCTGATTTCCGAGGACCAGTCCCACCCCTTCGGCATCGACATGGTCGAAGCATCCTGCCATAAAATCCACAATCTCCCCATTGATGGCGTTCATCTTGGTGTGGAATTCGCAACAGAAAACTCCGTCCCCGAGATCGACCAGAGAGGCGGACCGGCAGGATTTCACCACCTTTCCATCCGCTTTCAACCCGGCCAAAGAAACAATGTTCGGGCTGACAACCACATCCCGATATTCCATGGACGCGAGATCAAAATACTGCGTTTTTCCGTTTAGAATCCGGTAAAACGAGGTGAATCCCGATGCAAGCATCCGCCGAATTTTCTCGGGTACCGGCATTTTCTCCTGGTCCATCTTTTCCACGGAACGGGCCAGGTCGATAGCATCCCACGTCTCGAACGGACCCATCGTGAAATTGAACCCCCATTTCATGGCATTGTCGATTTCAACGATTGTATCGGATATTTCCGGTACACGGTTGGCCGCATAAATCAGATTGTTGGCGACCGCTTTCCAAGCAAACCGCGCTCCTTTGTCATCGCCATACACGACCGCCTGCATTTTTTCCGGCAAGCTTTTTGCTTGCTTGGCGGCATCCAGACAGGGAAAGGAGGCAGGGCCGTATTCGGCATATTCCAACGTGGCCGGATCAATGACCTTTCGGATCTTTTTCCATTCCGGGGTGAGATCGGTCTTATAGAATCCGCCCTGGGTCTTGTTTCCCAAACACTTTTTCTCGATCATGGTTTTCACGAATTCCGGAATGACAAAGCTGTCGCGGGCTTCATCCTCGGTCACCAGATCAAAGGTGTTGGCTGCCACGTGGCTCAAGGTATCCAGTCCAACCAGATCCGACGTCTTGAACATAGCCGTCTTGGGTCGTCCCATCGCCGGACCGAACAGAGCATCCACTTCCGGAATACTCAGACCGTCCTCCACCATCAACTGCATGGCCTTGACCATCCCCTGCACGCCGATGCGATTGCCGACGAAATTGGGCGTGTCCTTGGCCCAGACGATACCCTTTCCCAAAATCCGCTCACCGAAATCCGCCATGAAAGACAACACTTCGGGAAGAGTCTCTTCTCCGGGAATAATTTCCAGAAGCTTCATGTAACGGACCGGGTTGAAGAAATGGGTGCCCAGGAAATGTTTCCGGAAATCTTCGTCCAGGCCTTCCGACATGGATTTCAGCGGAATCCCGGAAGTATTGGAGGATATGATCGAGCCCGGCTTCCGAACCGGTTCGATCCGTTTAAACAGCTGCTGTTTGATCTTCAGGTTTTCCACCACCACTTCCACAATCCAGTCACATTCAGAAAGCTTATGAAAATCATCCTCCAGATTACCGATGGAGATCAACCCAGCGTCCTTGGGGTGCATGATCAAGGACGGCCGGGATGCCATCACCACATCCAATCCTTTTTTGACCAGACGGTTCCTGGCGGCCTTGTTTGTTTTTTCCTCTTCCTTCAGATCAAATGGAACGATGTCCAGCAAAAGCGTAGGGATACCGGCGCTGGCCAAAAGGGCGGCAATCCCCCCGCCCATGACCCCGGATCCGATGACTGCGGCGGTTCTGATTTTTCTATTCATGGTGGTTACCTCCTGAAAAGTGGGTGAAAAACCGAATTCATGTCATCCTAAATGAATGAACATTCATTCATTTAGCAAAAAGAAGAAGCTCCTGTCAAGAGAAAACCCGCAGACTCACCGTCTTCGATCTCGATTATATGTGGTTGTCAACTCTTATGAAATCACATTCCTCACGGACGCCAAAAGCCGCGGAGGCTGCCCACGGAAGCCGATTCGGTGAATTTTCATTCATTGGAGCCTCCGGCCGGAGTCGAACGGATATGCACATCCTGCTGGGGAAAGGGAATTTCGATGTTCTTCTCGGCAAACCTTTCGTTGATTCGGTACCGAATATCGTTTTCCGCCGCTACGATATGATCCAGCAGGGTCCAGAAACGAAGCCGGAACATCAGCGCGCTGTCTCCGAAATCGGAAAACAGCACATCCGGTTTGGGCTCGGCCAGCACCCAAGGGCAGGACCGGGCGACTTCCAACAGCAGGTCGGCGGCCAGCCGAGCGTCTGTCCCGTAGGCCACACCGATGGGGATAATGCGCCTCAGCCGTTGGTCTTTGAAGCTCCAGTTGGTGACACGATTGCTGATGAACTCCGAATTCGGAATGATCAGAGACGCATTGTCATAGGTTTGGACCAGGGTCGATCGAAAATTGATCTTTTTGACGATCCCCCAGATACCGCCGATTTCCACCGCGTCACCGATCTGGATAGGGCGTTCGAACAGCAGAATGATACCGCTGATAAAATTGTTGAAAATATTTTGCAGCCCAAATCCCAGTCCGATGCTCAGGGCGCCGAAAACAACGGTAAGGGAGGTGGCGCTGACCCCGACCACACGCAGCGCAATAAAGATCCCCAATGCCCAAATCAGATAGGAGCTGAGGGTGGCAATGGAATCCTGGAGGCCGATGTCCAGTCCGCTGGCCTGAAATACCCGGTTTTTGAGGGTGTTCCTCCAGAGCCGTGTGACAACAAAGGTCACCCCCACGGCCACCAGTGAATAGAAAAGGCTCAGGATGCTGAACTGGATGTCTCCGATCGGAACCGGATAATGAAGAAACTTGATGATATGCAGGAGAACGGCCTTTTTGGCTCCCCAGCAAAACAGAAGAACGACCAGAGAACTGGTCGCCCATGCGACCCAAAGTGCACGAAACCCGATCCATCTTACCGAATGCCCGTTCGGCAGAATGCCGGTTTTTGCATCATCCGATTTTCCGGCCTGTTCCCACTCCCGAATAACACAACCGATTAAACCGATCCACAAACCGGCGATAATGGTTTTTCCGATGGAAATGATCCAGTACACCGCCATATATCCGTAGCCGGAAAGTTCGAGAAGCAACGGTACTCCGAAAAGGGCATATCCAAACCAGGAGAAAGACCGAGCCTTCGGATGATTCCAGGACCGGATAAAGGCTGCCACCCAGGCAATCAGCCCCAACTCCAGCCCGATTCGGAAAAATACCAGCAGAATATTGCCTGAAGGGATCAGCCACTCACCGAAAATCAGCAGGCAGCCTGCCCAAAAAACAAATGAAATCAGGATCCCGAGCATATAAACGGGAGCTTCCGGAAGCGGATACGGCATCACCCGGTTCCAGGATTTCCGAGCCTCCTGCGCCCACCGGGTGAAAAGAAACAACAGCAGCCCATCAAACACCATCCGTAGGAACGGCATGGTGATCCAGGCATCCCGGATTTCCATATAACCGTACAGATACACGATCACACCCAACCAGACCAGGGAACGCCGCACAACGGCGTAACCGAAGCTCCGCCAAAAAACGCCGGCGGAATCCCAGGATGCCACAATCCGGTCACCGGCCTTACGTAGTCGAACCATGAAGATCAGTACCGCCAGGAATCCAGCCGAAGCGAGAATCAGAAAATAGGGTCCGGGTTTCCACAGCGGCTGGAAATATTCCATCCAGAACGACCCGGAAACCAGGGATCGGAAACGCATTCCGAACTCTTTCGCATCCCGACGGATCCAATCCAGGCTGACCGATCGCAAGGGTGAATCTTTTCGCTGAAACATTTCCTGTTTGTTGCGGATCTGAATCTGTTCGTCCAATCTGCCAGACAGACCTTGCATCGCATCTCGGAGATCCTGCAGCTGAGTTTTCTGATCGGTCAACCTGTCCAGAATTTTCTGCAGACGCTGTTTCCTCTCTTCCAGAATCCCAACGACCGATGTCAGGTTTTTTTGGATGCCCTCCACGGAGCCACCTCGAACCGAGTGGCCCGCAAGTTCCTGGAGTTGGGTGGTATTGGCCTGAATCTGTTCGACAACCCGGTCCAGGGGGGCACGATGGGATTGGATTTTCTCCTCCGTCTCCTGGATTTTCCGATTCAGTTCCTGTATAGCGGCACCATTGTCCCCCCACGCCTTTTCCAAATCGGATATCGGAATCTCGGTCATATGCAACATATTGTTGGTGGCGGAAAGCTGAATCCGATATGCGTTCAATTCAGCGGCCAGGATGCGGGATTCATTTTCGAAATCTTTTTGGCGGGTTTTCCACAGATCATTTTCACGGAGTTCCAGGCCGACCGTTCTTTCCAGCGTCTCGACAAAACCGGATGTGTTTCCGGATCCCGCCGAATTCGTTCCCGATTGCCGGAGGCCCTCTGTTTGCGCCGATCCTGACCCACCAAACAGAAACAGAACCAGAATAACTGGAGGCAGTATGGTTAGCATAGGTTTGGAAGGGTTAAGTTTAGATTTCATTCTATGATTTATCCGAAGTGATGACGATCGCGGAACCCGGTTTCTCAGCCTGTTTCTTTCCGGGCCGCCAGCCTATCCGTGCTAATTGGGTTTATCCATTTCAGGTATCATAACCCAAACCAGCCCGTTTCTCAAGACTGGTCAACGTATTGGTCGATTTCTCCCATGCGCTGGAGCCCTGAAATGATTCGAAAAAAAATTGGATGCACAAATAATTCAAGGGCATTGTTGACATCTTTGCGCTTGGAATGGTACGTATACAGATGATATTTAAAAAAGATGAATGCTGTTCGGAGAGGAGGTGATGGTGGACCTTTTTATGTTGCCGTAAACCGCACGTCGCGAACATCTGAACCCTAACCGATTCCAACCGAAACAGGAGGTCATGTATGAAAAAATTGTGGATACCAGTTCTGGCGATTTTGCTGTCCATTTCTCTGATTCCCGTACAACCCCAGATCGCTCACTCGGCAAAAAAATTCGTTTCCATCGCTTCGGGATGGGTTGTCGGTGTATATTTTCCGCTGGCCGGAGCCATCTCCAGCATCGCCCATAAAAAACTTCCGGATATTAAAATCACCGTTGAATCTTCCGGGGCCTCGGTGGCCAACGCCAAGCTGATCGGTTCCGGCGACGCTGACCTGGCCATTTTGCAGAATGACATCGCTTTCTATGCCTACAAGGGAATCAAGCCCATTTTTGAAACCCCGGTTCCCAACATCCGTGGAGTTGCGGTCCTGTATCCGGAACATTGCCAAATCCAAGCCAGAAAAGACTCCAAAATCCTATCCATCGCTGATCTGAAAGGGAAACGTGTATGTGTCGGCCCCCTCGGCAGCGGAACGGAACAGAACGCCTTGCAGATTCTGGCCGCCTATGGCCTGAAATTTGAGGACCTGGGCAAGGTCGAACGGCTCACCGCCGCCGAATCTTCCGATTATCTCAAGGACGGACGTCTGGATGCGGCCTTCTACACGGTCGGAGTGGGGGCGTCAGCCCTGGTGGATTCCGCCATCTCCAACGACATGGTCATCGTTCCGGTGGAAAGTGACAAGGCGGACATGCTGATCAAACAATATCCCTTTTACACCAAGTCCGTCGTTCCCAAGGGTATTTATCGCGGCGTCGATGCCGATGTCCCCACCGTGGCGGTGATGGCCATGCTGGTGGCCAAGGCAGAGTTGGAGGAAGATGTCGCCTATAAAATCACCAAAGCCATATTCGAGAATCTGGCGGACATTGAGCGCGCCCACGCCAAAGGGAAAGATGTGAAATTGGAAACCGCCACTGTCGGTAACCCGATTCCCCTTCATCCGGGCGCGGAAAAATATTATAAGGAAGCCGGAATCCTGAAATAATCCGAAACCGGATTCGTTTTGAAAACGCGGGCGGAGGAATGAAGACCGATCACGAATCGTTTCATCTTCTCCGTCCCATTTCTTCGCACGCCACCACTGCCATGGAACCATCCACCGACCGCCTTGCATACGTACGAAACCGGTGGGCGATTATCGGGTCTTTTGTATTCATGTGCCTGTTTCTGCCGGTACGCGTCATGGAATTGTCCAATAAACACAGTGGGGATGTCATCTATCGCTGGGTCGTGACCCCGGGAGACAATCTGATTTATCGATATATTCATTCCGTTGAAAAAACACCGGTAGAGGCTTGGTTTTCCATTGAAGCTGACAACCGGCTACAACTGAAGGAAACGCGCTTTCCATCCTACGGTGCCGGTCTGCCCAATGCGACCGGCGAGAGAAAAACCGCTTCCGGGTGGATCACGTTGGCTTCCAATTGTTACATGGAATCTTTTTCCACGTATTTTTCTTCCGTGAATCATCCTTCTATTCGAATTAAAAGCAAGAAATGGCGTATCGCCCGTCCCTTTCAGGATGGAGATATCTTGAAACTGTCCGCCGCCCACCGAATGCTGGGAAGGATCATTCCGACCATTCTTTCCACCCGGATTCATGCCGACTCATCATCTGATGTAGAATAGGGTCATTTCGTCTATGCAAGAAAAACAGGTTGAAGAACAATTCACCATAGAAGCCGACGAGGAATTGCGAAAAAAAGCCGAAGAATTGGCTGCAGAAGCGGAATTCGGCAAACGTAAGCTGGCCGGAGCGCCCTATGTGGTGACCTACGTCATCGCGTTTGCCATGGCATGCTTTCAGTTGTACACCGCTTTTTTCGGAACCCTCACTGCCACCCTTCAGCGTTCCGTCCATCTCACTTTCGCGATTGTCCTGTGTTTTCTTTTCTATCCATATTCCAAAAAAGCCAGAAAACCGCAGCTGACTTTTCTGGATGTCATCCTAGCAATCACGGGCGGTATCACGGCCATATATATCGCCTATAACTATGAGGTGCTGGTTACCCGCATCGGAAATCCGACTCAGGTCGATCTGATCATGGGGATTCTGGCGGTGTTGCTGATTTTGGAGGCAACCCGACGGGCCGTCGGACTCCCTCTGGTGATCATTTCCAGCTTGTTTGTCCTGTATGGGTTTATCGGTCCCTGGATGCCCGAACTGATTGCCCATCGGGGATACAGCTTCCGGCGCGTGGTCGATCATCTCTATCTTACCTCCGAAGGAATCTTTGGTATTCCCTTGTGGGTATCATCCACCTTTGTGTATGCCTTCGTTCTTTTCGGTGCGATTTTCGAACGAACCGGTGCCGGAGAGTTCCTCATGAAGGCATCTCTTTCCCTCTTCGGACACACCCGGGGAGGCCCGGCCAAGGTTTCCGTTATCGCCAGCGCCTTCATGGGAACCATTTCCGGAAGCGGCGTCGCCAACACGGCAACGATAGGCACTCTCACCATCCCGCTGATGAAAAAAGTCGGATTCAAACCTGAGCTAGCCGGTGGAATCGATACCGCAGCAGGTGGAAACGGACAGATCATGCCCCCGGTCATGGGCGCCGCCGCCTTTGTTATGGCGGAATTTCTGGGGCTTCCGTATCTGGAAGTATGCATCGCCGCAGCACTTCCGGCCATCATCGATCAGCTGGCATTACTCGGAGCCGTTCATCTCCTGGCGATCAAATATGACCTGCAAGGCATTCCGAGAAAGCTCCTCCCCAAATTCTGGCCGACATTGATCAGCGGAAGCTATTTTCTGGTGCCCATCATCGTCCTGTTCTACTCACTGATTGTGGAGCGCTACACTGCCCTGAAATCCGCTTCCCTCGCCATCGCCGTTGCCGCCACCATTTATTTTATCCAGGGGCTGTTAGCCTGCCTGGGTATCGGAAAACCGAAACCGAACGACTCCTCCCCGAAGCCACCGGTTTCCTGGGAACCGATGAAAGCCAAATTTATCGGAATGGGGGATGCTTTTTTCAACGCAAGCCGGATCATGGCCGGTATCGGGGTGACCTGCGCCTGTGCCGGAATGGTAGTCGGCATGGTTACCCTGACCGGAGCCGGGCTGAACATGACCAACGTCATTATGGGGCTTTCCGGAGGCAATCTCTACCTGGGCCTCTTTCTGACCATGATCGCCTGCCTGGTGTTGGGTATGGGGGTTCCGACCACACCCAATTATGTCATTATGGCCACCATCATGGCCCCGGCTCTGTTGGCGATGAGCCCGGAAACCCCGATCATCGCGATTCACCTTTTCGTGTTTTATTTCGGAATTCTCGCGGATGGTACCCCCCCGGTCTGCCTTGCCGCCTACGCCGCCGCCGGCATCGCCGGTGCCGATCCTTTTAAAACCGGCGTAGAAGCCTTTAAACTGGACATGAGAACGTTTCTGCTTCCCTACATGTTTATCACCGCTCCCCAGATGCTTCTCCAAAATACCACCGTCATTGAAGCCGGCTGGATTTTTATCACCGCATCGGTGGGCATGTATGCACTGGCCGGCTCCATGCAGGGTTTTTTCATGGACAAGGATACCTGGTACGAACGGATTATCCTGTTTGTGGCCGCCGTATGTCTGGTGAAACCGGGTTTTTACACCGATATCATCGGATTGGGCGGCGTTGCCCTGATATACCTGATCCAGATACAGCGGGTAAAACATAGAAAGGCTGTACCCACTTCTGCCTGACATCCATTTTTTTCCGGCAGGCGTATATCCGCGCCTGCCGGATCCCTTCGGAAACTTCCATCACACCCCGCCCGAACTTCCTCTTTCGCATCTTCCCATACCATGGATTTCAAAAACGTGTTACCCAATCCACCCACTTCCCGGCAACATCGAAAAAAATTTTCTTGATATTTTTACCTAAATTAATTAGTAAGAAAAACATTAATTAGATTTTTATTGATTGTTTTGCCTATTAGCTTGTTGGATCCGGCCGGGAGCAGACAAAATGAAGATGAAATCACCTGGATTATCGATCGTTTATTTCTGTCTTTCCACCGTATTTTTCTCTGGCGCCGACTGGGTATACCCCGATGACTATGCAGCAGAAAGCCATACCCAGGGGAAATGGCTGTCCGTCCATTCCATGCAAGACCGGCGGGCAGCACATACAGCGACATTGTTACCGGACGGAAAAGTCCTGATAGCGGGAGGATTGCAAGACTGGTATGAATTCGGCCTGGTCATCCCATTCTCGGAAACCTTTAATCCAGCCACAGGATGCTGGGAGTCCACCGGTGAGATGTCCAGCCGTCGCGCCTATCATACTGCCACATTGTTACCGGATGGGACCGTCCTGGTGGCCGGGGGATGGAATTCAACCTGGACTAATCGTTCCGCGGAAATTTATGATCCGGCCAGCCGAACATGGAGCCTAACCCATTCCCTGTCCCAGCGCCGGCTGGGTCACACCGCCACGCTGTTGGCGGATGGGAAGGTCCTGGTGGCCGGGGGAATCATCGAGTTCATGGACACCATTGATTCCGCAGAAATCTTCGACCCGGTTTCCCGAACCTGGACACCGACAGAGCCGATGCCTGCCTCCCGAGGATTGCACACGGCTACCTTATTATCCGACGGCCGGGTTCTCATTTGGGGTGGATTGAGTACCTCCCGTTTTATTCTACCCCCTGGCGGAGATTTGTTCGACCCGGCAACCGGCCGGTGGTCCACGATACCACCCGATGCATGGTTGCCTACCAAAGATGGTTGCGCAATCCAGTTGCCGGTGGACGGCCATCCCGTCTATCTGGTGGGAGGATCGTCGTCAGCCGGATACTCCAACCATTCCATCCTGTTTTATCCGGAAACGCAAACTTGGAGGGACGATCTCTCTCCCCTATGTTCTCCTCGCAACAACTTCACCCTGACGATGCTTCCGACCGAAGCTCTCCTGGCAGTGGGCGGGATAAACTTTTCGGGATTTCCCGATTCGGAAATCCTCCGATTCTTCGACATGACATGGAGACCGACTTCCCCCATGGTCAAAAACAGGTCCATGCACACAGCCACCCTGCTTT
>CAZTKB010000096.1:0-11539 GCA_964614125.1 uncultured Desulfobacterales bacterium
GTCGGGAATGGCCATGTGCATGCCCACCGCGCCCAACCATCGCCGGGAACACGACCTGAAGCAAGCCCAACGCCGGGCGATCCAACAGGAAAAAGGGATCTGGAAATCCCTGGCAACCCATAGCGGACCCATGATCGGAAACCGACATTCCAAGCGGTTCCATTCGCCGGAATGTCCGGACGGGAAAAACATCTCCCGCAAAAACCGGATCGGTTTCCCTGGAAATCGGGCCGCGTTTGAACAGGGGTTTTATCCCTGTCGGCGCTGTCTGGAAAATGGATTACAATAAGAAAGCCGCCATTTGTTTCAACCGAATCAACCAAACGAGGACCATCATGAATCATGCTGTTGTGAGAACCGATTTTCCCGATCTGACCCTCAAAAACCGTGGTAAGGTCCGGGATGTGTATGACCTGGGGGAAATGCTTCTGATCGTCGCCACGGATCGTATATCCGCTTTCGATGTGGTGATGGACGATCCGATCCCGGACAAGGGAAGGGTGCTGACCCAAATTTCCCTGTTCTGGTTCGACATTCTGAAGGATCTGGTGCCCAACCACCTGATCACGGCCGATGTGGAAGAATATCCATCCGTTTGTCGCCCTTATGTTGATGCATTGAAAGGCAGAAGCATGCTGGTGAAAAAAGCGCAGGTCTTTCCGATCGAGTGCGTGGTACGCGGATACCTCTCCGGCTCCGGGTGGAAATCCTACCAAAAAACGGGGGAGGTCTGCGGTATCGCCCTGCCCCCCGGCCTTCAGGAATCCGACCGCCTTCCCCAGCCGATTTTCACCCCCTCGACCAAGGAAGAGGTGGGACACGACATCAATATCGATTTTGCGGAAACTTGCCGGAGAATCGGGACTGACGCTGCCACACGCCTGCGGGATCTCAGCCTGGAGATCTACCGAAAAGCCGTGGATGTCGCGGTTCAAAAAGGCATTATCATCGCGGACACCAAGTTTGAATTCGGCCGCATCGGCAATGAAATTATCCTGATCGATGAGGTTCTGACCCCGGATTCCTCCCGATTCTGGCCGGGTTCGGCCTACAAGCCCGGTGGAAGCCAGGAGAGTTTCGATAAACAATATCTCCGAGACTACCTGCTGTCCATTCGATGGAACCAACAGCCTCCGCCTCCACCTCTGCCAGACGAGGTCATCCGGAACACCCGTGGCAAATACCTGGAGGCCTTGCGGTTATTGGCCGGACCGGGCCATGAGATTCTCTGAGGCAGTAGTCGACATCACGGGAATCCGGGATTCGGACACGACCTTCCGAATCACCACCGATTCGCCGGTGGACAATCTGGCCGCATCCATCGGCTCAATCGGATTGCTTCATCCTCCCGTACTCCAGTTGATGGATTCGCACTTCCGGATCGTATGCGGGTTCCGGCGGATCCGCGCCTTACGGAAATCGGGGGCGCGGCAGGTCCCGGCCCGCATCCTGGATTCGGATGCAACCCGATTGGACTGTGTCCGATGGGCGGTTACCGACAATTCGTTCCAGCGCCGGCTCACCCTCATGGAACAATCCCGCGCGATCCTTCTTTTGGACCCGTTGTTTCCGGATCCGGCCGCACTTGCGACCGAGGCCGGCCGCCTGGGCCTTCCGGAACATATCGGAATGATCCGGAAACTGAAACGCCTGGCTCGCCTTCCGGAAACGATCCGGGACCTGGTCGATTCCGAGGCCATTTCGCTGTCCATGGCCCTGGAATTGGAACGGATGGAGCCCATCGAGGCCATGGCCATGGCGGAACTTTTCGACGGGTTGAAAATCGGGCTCAACCGGCAACGGGAACTGTTGATTCTGCTTCAAGAAATCGCCGGGCGGGACCAAAAATCCATCCTGGATCTTCTGAATGACACACCTCTACAGGATATCCTCCGGGATCCTTCCCGGGACCGTCCCCAAAAAGCGATGCTGGTGCGGGAATATCTCCGGAAAAAACGCTATCCGGCCATCACCCGCAATGAGGCCGAATTTCAACATCGGGTGCAGGAGTTGAACCTGGCAACCGGCATCCGCCTGATTCCACCTGCCGGCTTCGAGGGAACAGACTACCAATTTTTTTTCTCGTTCCACGATATCGTCAGTCTGCGCAACCAACTGGCCTCGCTGGAACATGCGGCGGATCACGAAGCGATGGCCGCCATCCTGCGCCGGTGGGAATTCCGGGATGGTTGACCGGATGTTCATCACCGACCTGGACGGTACCCTGCTCCGTTCAGACGGAACCGTTTCTTCCAGAGATATCGCTTCCCTCCAGCTGTTGGGAAATCGCGGGGTCGCCCGGATCATCGCAACCGGCCGATCCCCCTACTCCTTCTTTCATGCGCTTCCCTACCCCTTGCCCGTGGATTATCTCATCTTTTCCACGGGCGTGGGAATCCTGAAATTTCCCGAAAATGCGATTTTCCGAAGCCTCCATATCCTTCCGGAGGATATTGGCCCCACCACCGAGACCTTCTTTTCTCTGGACCTCGATTTCATGATCCATGATCCGGTTCCGGAAAACCACCGTTTTGCCTATCATTGGACCGGAAATCCCAATCCGGATTTTTTCCGCCGAATCGACCGCTACCGGAATTTCGCGCGCCCCTTGGACTCCGAACCGTCGGTGTGTCTGACTCCGTCCCAGCTGCTGGCGGTCGTATCCCCGGACAGGATGCCCGAAATCCTGTTCGAGCTTAAACGCCGGATACACGACCTCACCATCATCCGATCCACTTCCCCGCTGGATCACCTCAGCACTTGGATCGAACTCTTTCATCCGATGGTTAGCAAAAGCCGTACCGCTTTGTGGCTGGCCGACCAATTGGGGATATCGGCCGATGCGGTATTCTCGATCGGCAACGACTACAACGACCTGGATCTTCTCGAATGGTCCGGAACCGGTTTGGTGGTATCCAACGCTCCGGAGGAATTAAAAAACCGTTTTCCAACCGTATCCTCCCACGATGCGAACGGCGTTTCGGAAGCCATTGAAAAAATGCTGGCAATGGGGTAAACATCGGATATCCATCAACCCACCATCGAACCTGGAGGTATCTCATGCCCGGTAATCCAATGAAACCGTCGGACAAGAATTTTCAAGAGGCTCTACAGGTAGGCAGACCCCCCAATATCGTCAAACTCTTTCCCCACTCCCGGGCTTTGATCGTCAGCGGAAGATACATAGACCGGGCCATGCTGACCAAAGGGAAAGCCATCTCCATGGCGGCAAACGGCCGCAGCAACTTCGTGATCCGCGGAGCCTTGCGGGCGGCCCAGAAAGCGAACTCGGCCATCATCATCGAAATCGCCCGCTCGGAAGGCGGGGCCGCCGCCTATTGCCCGGTCAGCCTCTGGAACATCGCGCTTCAAGTGGATGCCATCTGCAACGAGGAATCGATCACCGTCCCGGTTGCCGTCCATGCGGACCATTACGGCATTAAATCCCCGGCCGATATTGACCCCGCGAAAGTCGAGATCCCGACCCTCTTCGAATGCGGCATCACCTCCATCGCCATCGATGCATCCCACATGCCGGACGACCAGAACCTGCTCACAAATATCGAATTGATTCCCCTCATCCCTTCCTGGGCGGGCCTAGAAACCGAGGTGGGTGAAATCAAAGGAAAATCCGGGCTCTCCACGGTAGAGGAAGCCTTGTTTTTGATCCAGGGGCTGAATGCCCACCAGATCTTTCCGGACTGGATCGCCCTGAACAACGGAACCACCCACGGGTTGGAAGCCTCCGATTCCGGAATCCAAGTGGAACTGACCCAGAAAATTCACGATGCCTTGGCACCGTACCATATTTCCGGCGCTCAGCATGGAACCTCCGGGAACAGTTCGGAGAGGCTTCGAGAAATCGCGTCCCGGACCCGCACCACCAAGGCGAATGTGGCCACCGCCCTGCAGATGATTTCCTGGGGTCTGGAAGTGAACGACTATGGCAATGCCATTCTGGATGAAAACGGTCAGTTCATCAAAATCGAAGGACAAGGGGTGACAGAAGCCATGTGGAAAGAGATGGTGGCCTTTGCCGATTCCAAGGGATGGAAAAAAGGGGACTACAAGAAACTGAACCTTCCCTTTGAAAACAAGCTGATGGGACAATCCATCGAAATTCGGGAACGAATGGCCAACCGAGTTGCCGATTTCGTGTACGGCATGCTGACCGGGGTTTTTAATGCAGCAGACACGGCGGATATCGTAATCGAAACCATATTACGGACCGGATCCCATGACCCCGGCCCGAAAGCCCGACTGATCGAAGATCCCGGACAGTGGACAGCCGAAAAGATCCGGAAACGAGCCGGCGGAATCGCTTCGGACAAGGGACCGGCCGGGAATTTTGACGACTGACCCCTTTCGGCATGAACTTTCAACCCCTTTCTGGAGTTACCACATGACCGATTTCGATTATGAGGACATGTTCCAGCTCGGTTTGGACTCTACGGAATACCGGCTGTTAACCCAGGATTTTGTCGCCGAGTCCTCCTTTCTGGAGCACCCGATGACCATCATCCGACCGGAAGGACTGGTCTTGCTGGCCGACCAGGCCTTCACAGACGTCAATCACCTGCTCCGGACCACCCATCTCCGGCAGTTGGCCTCCATCCTGCAGGATCCGGAAGCCTCCCCGAATGACCGGTATGTGGCCTTGGAGTTCATCAAGAACGCCGTGATTTCGGCCCAGGGGGAATACCCCATGTGCCAGGATACCGGCACCGCGATCGTCCATGCCAAAAAAGGGCAGCAGGTCTGGACAGGATCCTCCGATGAGTCCGCCCTGTCCCGCGGTGTCTGGCAGGCCTATCAGCGCAACAATCTGAGGTATTCCCAGAATGCGCCGCTGGATATGTACACGGAAAAAAACACCGGAAACAACCTGCCCGCTCAGATCGATATCAGCGCGACCCAGGGGGATTCCTACCGTTTTCTGTTCATCGCCAAAGGCGGCGGTTCGGCCAACAAGACCTACCTGTTTCAAGAAACCCGGGCCGTTCTCCATCCGAAGGCCCTTTCGGAATTTCTGACCACGCGGATGAAAAGCCTGGGTACTGCGGCCTGCCCCCCCTATCACCTGGCCTTCGTGATCGGTGGAACCTCGGCTGAGTTGAATCTGAAAACGGTCAAACTGGCCTCCGCCGGATACCTGGACTCGTTGCCGACCACCGGCAACGCTCACGGCCGGGCATTCCGGGATCCGGAGCTGGAAGCCGTCCTGCATCGGGCCAGCCGGGAAATCGGTTTGGGTGCGCAATTTGGTGGTAAGGCATTTTGCCATGATGTCCGGGTGATCCGCCTGCCCAGACACGGTGCCTCCTGCCCAATCGGAATGGGCGTCAGCTGCAGCGCCGACCGGAATATCCGGGCAAAAATCAGCCGGGACGGTATTTTTCTGGAACAGTTGGAAACCAATCCCGCCCGATTTTTACCGGAACCGTCCGAAGAGACATCGTCAGCCGTTCAAATTGATCTGAACCGGCCGATGAAAGAAATCCGGGCCACCCTCTCGCAATATCCGGTCGCCACCCGGCTGATGCTTTCCGGAGACATCATCGTGGCCCGGGACATCGCCCACGCCAAACTGAAAGAACGGCTGGACCGTGGAGAGGACCTCCCGGATTACGTACGAAACCACATCATCTACTATGCCGGACCGGCCAAAACCCCTCCCGGCCGGGCTTCCGGCTCCTTTGGTCCGACTACGGCCGGCCGAATGGATTCCTACGTCCCCCTGTTCCAAAAACGGGGAGGCTCCCTGGTAATGCTGGCCAAGGGAAACCGGTCCCGTGTGGTCACCGAGTCATGTCAACAATACGGCGGTTTTTATCTGGGATCCATCGGAGGACCGGCCGCACGTCTGGGCCGGGATTGCATTACCGCCGTGAAGCTTTTGGAATACCCGGAACTGGGCATGGAGGCCATCTACCAAATCACGGTTCGGGACTTCCCGGCCTTCATCATCGTGGATGACAAAGGGAACGATTTCTTCGAAACCATTTGATGCCGGGCAGGCGGATTATCCTTTGGAACCAGGAGGAGTCAGGCCGTAACGGGCGATCTTGCTGCGGAGCGTGGGTAGGGTGATTCCCAGCAGCTCCGCAGCACGGGAGCGGTTCCACTCGGTATATATCAGTGTTTTTTCAATATGATTCCGCTCGGTGTATTCGAGAGAAAAAACCGCCGGGTTTTTCAACGACTGGTGTTGGCCCGCGGTCAGTTCCCGTTCGATGTCCTCCAACAGAACGATCTTGTCCCGGGATCGTAACGCGGCAGCCATGATCACGTTTTTCAACTCCCGGACGTTCCCGCTCCAGGAATGGGAGCAGAGCCTCTCCAATACTCCCGGCTCGAACCTTCTGCCCTCAGCCCCCAGATCCCGGGCCGCTTTCTGAAGAAAATGCGCGGCCAACTCCGGAATATCCCCCACCCGTTCCCGAAGGGGAGGCGCCAGAATGGTCACGACCTTCAGCCGGTAGTATAGATCCTCCCGGAACTTCCCCTGACGAACCTGGTCCGCGATATTCAGATTGGTTGCGGAAATGATCCGGCAGCGAGATTGGTGGATCCGTTGCCCGCCCACCCGCATGTATTCCCGGCGCTCCATGAAACCCAGGAACTTGCTCTGTAAGGAAAGGGGAAGCTCGGTTATTTCGTCCAGAAACAGCGTCCCTTCTCCGGCCAGTTCGATTTTTCCGGGCTTGGTTTCGATCGCCCCGGTAAAGGCCCCTTTGGCGTGACCGAACAACTCGCTTTCCAACAGGGTTTCCACGATCGCGGAACAATCCAGGGTGATCATCGGCAGATGCGCGAACGGGCTGTTTTCATGGATGGTCCGCGCAATCAACTCCTTGCCGGTTCCGGTTTCCCCCTGAATCAGCACTGTGGCGCGATTGCGGCACAACATCCCGATAGTCTTAAAAATTTCACACATCTGGGGACTTTTTCCGATGATCACCCCTTTCCGGTCCTGGGCTCCGGGTTCCTGGGGCACCCGATCAGTTTCCGGAGGAGCCGTCGCCAACCGCATGGCTCGATCCACCGTCCGTTCCACCTCGTCCACATCCAAGGGTTTGTTCAAATATTCATAAGCCCCGGTCTTCATCGCCTCAATGGTCGTTTCCATATCCTGAAAAGCCGTCATCATGATCACTTTGGGAGGATTCGAGGTTTTCAGGATCTCTCGCAGGATTTCCAATCCGTTTTTGTCCGGCAGCCGGATATCCAGCAGTATTACATGGGGGCGGATCTCGCCAAACCGGATCATTCCTTCCACGCCGGTCTCGGCGGTTACGACCTGATATCCTTTTTCCCCCAAAAACATTTCCAAGGATTCCAGGATGAATCTCTCGTCATCAATTACCAGGATCTTCCCCATTTCTGACTCCCACCGGCAGGCTGACCCAGAAGACCGACCCCGTCGGCTCCCGGCTTCCCACCGAAATATCCCCTCCATGGGCTTCCACCAACCGCTTCGCCACACTCAATCCCAAACCGGCTCCCTTGCTTTTGGTCGTGAAAAACGGCTTGAACAACATTCGGCGCAGGTCTTTCGACATCGGATTTCCCTCGTCCTCCACCCAAAATTGAAGTATTTCCCCCGAATCCCGACACACCCTCCGGCTACCGACACCGATCGTCGATCCGGCCGGAGCCGCGTCGACGGCATTCAAAAGCAAATTCAAGACCACTTGTTCGATTTTTTGTTCATCCATGCAAAAATCCGGCAGCATTTCGTCAAGATCAAGCAGGACATCCAGCTTTTTTTCCCGGATCTTGCCCTCCATCAGTTCGACCGATTGAATCAGGACCTGGTTGAGAGAAGACATCCGCCGGTTCAGAACCACCGGTTTGGCAAAATCCAGGACATCTTTCAGAATTCCCTCCAATCGATGCATTTCGTGCACTGCGATATCGATTCGCCGGCGATCGTTTCCCACCAATTGCGGATGACGCTGCAAAATCTGGAGATTCATCTTGATGGCGGACAACGGATTTCGGATTTCATGCGACAAGGATGTGGCGATCAAGGCAATATCGGCAAGACGTTCCGCCTCCCGCATTTTCTGTTCCATTTCCACCCGCTCGGTAATGTCCCGGCAGATGCCGATCAAGGACCACTGTTCCGCATACAGGGCACTCTTAAACTTGATTTCCGTGGGATACCTTTCTCCGGAGCGGGTTTTGCGGAAATATTCAAGCGCCCGGACATGCATTTCATCGACTGGAGCATGCTTCAGTTCCCGTTGTACGGCCGCCTGGTCCGACGAGGTGCCGACCAGATCCAAAAAAGGCTTTCCGATCAGATCCGACGGACCGTACCCATGCATATTGCTGAACATGGCATTGGTAAACACGATCTCATCGTTTTGAATCACCACATAACCGTCGGAAATCTCCTCCACCAGGGTTTTGTATTTTTGTTCCGATTCCCGCAGTTCCGCGGTTCTCAGGCGGACCTCCTCCTTGAGTTTTTCCGCATAATCCACCAGATGCCGTCGGTGCAACTGCTGAAAGTGGTTGCTGAACCGGTAGATCGTATACGACAGGCATTCATCCAGATCGGTGACGAATCCGTGAAAACGTTGAATATCTCCGGTTTCCGCCAAAATCGGAAGAACGATGCGCCGAAACAACATAAAGGCTTTCTGAACATCCACCAGAGAAAATCCCCCGCCCAGCCGCATCCGGCAGATGAAATCGATGAAGCGGTTCAAATCCTGATAATCCTGACGGGTCAGCACCATATAATTTCCCTGAAACGCGGCTGCGACCGTTTGCTCCAGTTCGGAAATCGGGCGGGTGGAGTACAACTCACTGACTTCGTTTTTCAGGCGCAGGGCCCATTCCTGAAGGATCCGTTCCCGATGGTCCGACAAGAAATCATCCCATTTGCCGATGGTCATCTGTCTTCCCCCATTCCTGATTCCGAAGAATCTCGGTGTATCATTTTCCATTTCTTCCGCATTGTGGTTCCGACAAACACCCCGACCATCAGAATTACGGCCAGAAAATACCAGGGGAACCAGGCAAGAGCTTCGACAAACACCCGATTGTCCATTTGTTCGGCAGGAATACGGCCTGTTTCGGTCCATCGTATCCATTGCACCAGGCCGGCATAGACCAGCCCAACTCCTCCATAAGCCAAATGCAGCGCCAACCCGTTGAAACTCAACACCGTGGCTCGTTGCTCGGAGGAAATCAGCGGATTCATGTAATGACTGATAAAAAAGTTCAAAAAATACATCACACTGGATACCAGCAACATGGGGATCAGTCCGACAACCGGCCAGGCTCGGCTCATCCCGATCAATCCCGCCATCGTCATGGCAGCCAGAATGAGAAAATTCGCATTCCAGGACATCCGCCGGGTCATCCACAGGGCCATGGCGGGAATCGCCATTCCCAACAGGGCCATTCCGGATCCGATCAGGCCGAAACTGGCCTCCGGCAATAGGATGATGCGGTAATATTCGCTGTTCAGCGTCAGAATCATACGAACCACATGGTCAAAGGCCAGCCCAAGAACAATCAGGATCAGCACCTGAGTATTGCCGGCGATCCATCGGCCCGCCTGGAAGGTCAGGTGGAAGGACCGGCTTACGGATCCCATGCAGGTCCGCCAATTCATACACTCCCCACCGTCCTCCTCCCGGACATCCGACATTCCGATGGTGGAAAAAAGCGCCAACACGGCCATGACCAAGGTCAGCACCACCGGCAACCGGAGGGTGGTCCCCGGTTCGATAACCGAGGAGCCTCCCATCCACTGCCACAGAACAGTCATTAAACGGGCGTCATACACAAACGCCCCAATCGTCATGGCCAGCACGTAGGAAAAGGAGCGCCACTGCATCTGGCGGGAAAGAACCCGTCCCCATTCGGACTCCAATCCGGCGGCCTTGAGGGTGTCATAAGCCATGGCCTCGTCCGCACCGCTGGCCGCAGCCTCCGCCGCACCGCTTAGAATCCGGTTCAGGATGAAAAACCCGACCAGAAGAACCCGATTGTTCAACGGAGCTGCCAGCAAGAGGATCATTTCCAGAACCATCAGAGCAGCCGACAGGCGCAGCAGGTTGGAGCGTCCCACGACATCAGCCAAGGCACCGGAGGGGACTTCCAACACAACCACCGTAAATGCCCAGAGCATATTCAGGAGCGCGAATTCCTCCAGGGTCAATCCGAAATCCAAAAACAGAACGGTAAAAACCGGATAATAAAACCGGGCATTGAAACAAACCCGAAACAGGATGAATCGCCGGATATTGGGAATCTGGAACACATTGGGTTTCATGGCACAGGCCCGGGTTGTGGGATCATTCCATTCAATCGGAGGAATTTGATTTATTCGGATCAACATAGTATATAAGCACACTGGGAATCAAGAGGACAAAATGAGGGCAGCGAAAATCTGATGCGGTATATGCAACCGGAAAAAACATGGCAAGAACAAGGCGAAGCTCTTGCCAATCGGATACACAAACGGTTCCGCCACTTCCACAAAAAGTTCTCTCGTCAGGGAATCGAGGCATTCCGTCTTTACGATTGGGATATACCGGATATTCGAGCGGTGGTGGACTGGTATGCGGGCCGCCTGGTCATGGCCGAATACGTCCGCCGACAATCCGTACCCGGATGGTTGGAAAAAATGGCTGAATTTGTGGGAAACGCCTTAAACCTGCTGCCGGATCGGATTCATCTCAAACAGCGGATTGCGGGGAAAGCGGACGGCGTTCGGTATCAACGCATGGATCATAGGGACCAAAAAATCACTGTCTCGGAACGGGACCTGAAATTTCTGGTGAATCCATGGGATTTTGTGGATACCGGCCTGTTTTCAGACCATCGGGATACCCGACAGATGGTCCGGAATATAGCTCATGGCAAGGATTTTCTGAACCTCTATTGCTACACCGCCACCTTCACCTGTTATGCCGCCAAGGGGGGTGCACGCTCTTCCTTGTCTGCAGACCGTTCCGAATCCACGATCCAATGGGCTCGGGAAAACCTGAAAATCAACGGATTCCTCGATCCGAATCACGAACTGATCGGTGCCGATACCATGCATCTTTTACAGGATCTCCGAAACAAAGGGCGGTCTTTCGACTTGGCGGTCGTGGATCCCCCTTCTTTTTCCACGACCCGTTGTTCGAACCGGGAATTTGATGTGTCCCGGGATCATCCTGAACTTCTGGAGGCCGTCATTCCTGTGATGAGACCGGATTCCATCATTTTCTTTTCGACCAACCATCAGAATTTCCACCCGCGGATGGATCACCTACGGGTATCCGAAATCAGGGAAATCACGGATCAGACCATCCCCGAAGATTATGCGAACAAACGAAAAAAAATCCATCGGTGCTGGAGAATTCATCTATAAAAAACATATCTCGCCGGATATCCCTTCCGATCCCGGCAATCTTGATGGCTTCGTAAAAAGTCCGGATGCTGCGTTGCGCTGCATCCCTCGTCACTGCGGCGTACGACAAGTACGCCTCATTCCTCAGGATTTGCGCGCCTTGCCTGCGGACTTTTT
>CAZTKB010000097.1:0-11494 GCA_964614125.1 uncultured Desulfobacterales bacterium
ATCCGGAATCTTCACCAAAACCCGGCGGATGGTTCCCGGCCTGGGTCAGACGAATGATGGGAAAATCATGAACGTACTCGTAATGGGAGGTGATGGATTTCTTGGTTCCCATCTGGTGGACCGCCTGGTGGGACAAGGGCATTCGGTTTCCGTATTCGATCGTTTTCCCTACCAGGTAACCCGCAACCTGGAGCATCTCCGGAACAAGATCCGGTTGATCCACGGGGAATTCTGCAACCGGAAGGATATCGGAGACAGCCTGAAAGGGCAGGATGTGGTGTATCACTTCATCTGCACGACGAATCCGGCCGAAAGCTGGAACGATCCCTTGATCGAAGTCGAGGAGAATATTCGACCCACCCTGACATTTCTGGAAATCGCGGTCACGGAAAGACTCCGAAAGGTGGTGTTCCCCTCATCCGGCGGAACCGTCTACGGCCCCCAGGACCGCCCGGTGGATGAGGCCACCCTTCCCTGCCCCATGTCGCCTTATGGGATCGCCAAGCTGGCGATCGAAAACTTCCTCTGGTATTTTCATCGCCGCCACGGCATCGCCGTCGATATTTACCGGATCGGGAACCCATACGGTCCCAGACAGCCGGTTTTCCGGCCCCAGGGAGTGATCGCCGTGTGGATGCATGCCATTTTGTGCGGTTCCCCCGTCCATGTCTATGGGGATCACACCACCCTGCGGGATTATGTTTTCGTGGGAGATGTCGCTGATCTGATGCTTCATTCGGTTGTTGACCCATCCACATCGGACACCTACAATCTCGGCACCGGAAACGGAATTTCGGTGTTGCAGTTGCTGGAGATTTTCCGGAAGGTGATCGACGTTCCTTTTGAATGCCATCACCATGAACGACGCCCGTCGGACAACACCTCCATCGTTCTCAACAGCGGCCGGCTGCTTTGCCGGTATCCGCAATTCCGCTTCCGGCCGATGGAAGAGATGATCGCCCAAACCTGGGAATACGCGAAACAGACGTTTCAATCGACCTGTCACAGGTAACGCTTTTATGGCCGAGCCTGTCGGGATATGGATGAGCCTGGTACCATGAATCAACCCCGCATCAGTGTTATCATACCGTTGTACAACCATGAACGGTATATCGGTGAAGCGATTGAATCCGTGATCGCCCAGACCGTTTCCAACTTCGAGATCATCGTCATCAACGATGGATCCACGGATCGTTCCGAAGAGGCGGCCCGATCCATACATGACGACCGGATGGCAGTTCTGTCACAACCCAACCAAGGAGCTCATGCCACGATCAACCGGGGCTTTGAAATAGCCCGGGGAGAGTTCGTCAGCGTTCTCAACAGTGACGATAGGTACCATCCCGATCGTTTTGCGGAATTTCTGCGGGTTATGGAGGCGGATCCGAATGTCGCCGCGGTGTTCAGCCATGTCGCCTGCATGGATGAAGAGGGCCGGACCACCCACGTCAAGGTGGGGGCTTCAGACAACTGGGCCGGACATGATCCGGCCGCATCTTTCCAGAATCAAAACGATTCCCTTCTGGACCTGTTGGCCGGCAATTTTCTGGTGACCACCTCCAACCTGTTCTGTCGGAAATCCGCCTGGAGAAAAATCGGCGCCTTCCGCAATCTGAAATATACCCATGACTATGATTTTTTTCTTCGCCTGGCCTGGCGGTTTCCCGTCCAGGTAATCCCCCAGCCTCTGTTGTCTTATCGAATTCACTCACAAAACACCATTCGCTCGCAAAATCCGGTTGTTTCATTTGAAGTCGCCCTGGTTCTCTCCGATTTTTTGATCCACCACGACCTTCGAAATCGATTTCCGGATACCGATCCGACAACGTTGCTTCCCCAATGGTACGGAACCTTACACACCTACAGGGCGGACCGGATGCTTCAAACCCTGACTTTTCTGGGCATCCGTTACGGCATCCGGTTTGATGAGCACTGTTGGCAGGATTCCGAAAACCTCTTCCGAAAAATCTGCCTGCAGGATCTATCGTCCGACATCGAACAATACCGCAGCCTGCAGGAAGCATGGGCCCGGGTATCCGACCTGGAGACCGCCCTGGAGATGAAAACCAAGGAAATGGGTGAAAAGCTGATCAAGCTCGATCAGCGCCTGGAGGACGCCTACGAGGAAACCAACCGCATTTTTGAGGAATCCCAAAAGGCGTGGGCGGCCTGGGCCAAAAGCCAGGAAGAGTTGGACGTCACGCGGCAACAACTCGCCCAGGCCAGGGAAGAAGTGACACGACACGTGGAAGAGGGTCTGAAAAAAGATGAAAATCTGCACGCGCTGGAAGCCGAGCATCAGCAGACAATGGATTCCCTTCAGGAATACAAAAAGTCCCTGGATGAAATTCTTGCCTCCCGCACCTTTCGGCTGGCAACCATGTTCCGGGACGCCTCCCACAGCAAAAAAGGTCTTCTCGTGCTCCCTCTCCGGCTGACTTGGTCGTGCCTGCCGAACTCGGTTCGAAATATTCTCACACCAACAGTAAACGGCCTGACCAGACGTCTGTTTTCTCGGCATCCCTCGGTGACTCCTATCCGAAACGTGTCGTGGCCCTCGGACAGGCCGCTGGTGAGTATCGTGATCCCCTGCTACAATTACGGGCGTTTCGTGGAAGAAGCCGTGGACTCGGCCCTGGCCCAGACTTTTGGGGATCTCGAGATCATCGTGGTGGATGACGGTTCCGACGATCCGGAAACGGTTTCGAAATTAAACCGGCTCAATAAGCCCCGGACCCGGGTGATCCGCCAGCGGAACCTGAAATTGCCGGCCGCCAGAAACCGGGGGATCCGGGAAGCCGGAGGAAAATATATCTGCTGCCTGGACGCGGACGACAAGCTGGCCCCAACGTATATTGAAAAATGCGTGTACCGGATGGAAACCGAGGGACTGGATGTCTGCGGCTGCATGCAGCAGAATTTCGGAAACGATTCCACCGTGCTCCACCCTGGGGAATTCTCCCTGGAATCGCTGTGGGAATCCAATCACATGATTAATGCCGCCGTGTTCCGCAAATCTCTTTGGAAAACGATAGGCGGATACGACCAGCAAATGATGGACGGATATGAGGATTGGGAGTTCTGGATCCGGGCTGCGGCCAGAGGAGCCCGTTGGGCCGTAATCCCCGAGCCGCTCTTTTTCTACCGGAAACACGGTCGTTCCATGATTGACGCCACCCTGGAAAAACATGCAGCCGTAGTGGAGACAATCCGAAACAAGCATGCCGGCATTCGGAAACGGGCACGCCATCCGTTACCATGCCATGTCCAGAACCGGTTTGTGAATCTCTTTCGAAAGCCGGGGGTTTCCGAACGCCGAAGACATCACCTTCTCATCGTGATGCCCTTTCTCTCCCTGGGAGGGGCAGAACGTTTCATGAGCCAGGTCGGAAGTTATTTATCCAAAAACAATTTCGATATCACGGTGGTCACCACCGTTTCATGCCCGCCGGAAATGGGAGATACGACGTCCTGGTTCACGAATGCAACCTCCGGCATATACCATCTGCCGGGGTTCATGGACCCGCCGGGATGGAAGGATTTCCTATTCTATCTGATTGCTTCCCGCGAAATCCAGTTGGTGTGGGTGGTTGGATCAACGTTTCTATATGACCTCTTGCCCGAAATCCGATCTTATTTCCCGGGAATTCGGGTAGCCGACATACTGTTCAACACGGTCGGACATGTTGGATCCAATCGAAAATACGACTACTGCATAGACCTACACATGACGGAAAACAACGAAGTTCTCGAATGGCTTATCGACCATGGGGAATCACCCTCCCGGATCGTTAATGTTCCTAGCGGAGTTGATCTACACTTCTTTCAACCGTTGGAACAACCGGACAACAGAGTTCTGTCGGTAATGGAGCCCCGCCCTTCCATCATCGTTTGCTATTGCGGCCGTTTTTCCGAGGAAAAGGGGCCCGATTGGTTTATAGATATCGCCCGAAATTTTACCCCGGAAGAATCCGTGGGATTTATGATGATCGGAGGCGGACCTCTTATTTCGGAGACCCTGGGTTATATTCAAACAACGGGAATGGAAGACCGAATTTATTATATGGGAATGGTCCAAGATGTCCGACCATATCTGGGATCCTGTGATATCCTGGTGCTGCCATCCCGGCTGGATGGGCGACCGACCGCCGTCCTGCAAGCTCTTTCCATGGGAGTTCCTGTTGTAGCCTCCCGAGTAGGCGCTCTGAACGAAATCATATCGGATGGTGAAAATGGATATCTATGCGAGCCAGGAGATATAAAGCAATTTGTCTCTCGGATCCGCCAAATAGCCTCCGACCCGGAACTGAAACAGAAACTGAAAAGAAATGCGCGTACCTATGCGGAAACACACTTGGACCAAACAATATGGCTTGAGACCATCGCGTCTGCAATTTCTCGTGTAGGTTCGGATTCCAGAGGGACAAGGCAATGAACATCACGGTTCTTCTTCCGGTATATAACGCCGGGAATCCACTGAAAAGCTCGATCGAATCAATATTGAAACAGTCTCACGAGGAATTTGAATTCCTTATTATTGATGACGCCTCGACGGACGCCTCGCAGGAAACAATCCGGCGGTATGCCGCTATGGATTCACGGATTCGCCCTGTATTTCACGTACAAAACCAAGGGCTTGCCGCCACTCTGAATGAAGGCGTGCAGATCTCGGAAGGTGATTGGATCGCGCGGATGGACCAAGATGACGAGGCTTTGCCCGACCGGCTGGCCATTCAATCCCGATTCCTGTCGACCCGGCCTCGGGTGGCTGTCGCCGGAAGTTTCGTGTTTTACATGGGAATCGATCCCGGACATGACCGGTTGATCCAATTTCCGACCAGCCACGAGGAAATTTCCCGAATTTTACCGGAAACCAACTGTCTCTTTCATCCGACCGTGATGATGCGCCGGGAAATGATCTTGGATATGGGCGGATACCGCCCGGAATTCAAAAACGCGGAAGACTATGACCTGTGGCTGCGGGTGTCAAAGCAATACGAACTTGCCAACATTCCCGTCGCCCTTCTGCGGTATCGTTTTTCAGTATCCGGAATGACCCTGGGAAGAAAATGGGAACAATTATATTATGTATTCCTGGCACAGGCCGCCTACAAGCATCCGGAGCTACTTTTTTCGGATCTGGAAACAATGGCAAAAGAGAGGCAGGCGTCCACCGATCGCGTGGCATTCCACCACCATGTAGCGGAATATACCGCCGAAGAGCTATTCACTCTGGGCAACTCCAACGAGGCTTATCAACTCCTGCACCAATTTTCGAAAGAAATAGGGAAACCGGCGGCCGCAGGCATTGGATGGAAATTACTCCGCAACAGATCGGCAATCCGCCAGGATAAGCACGATGAATGGCGGCATATCCTCCATGCATGGAACCAGACGTAGAGAAACGGGAAATATCCGATTGAAATTGTCACAAACATTCTGTTGAGTGTAAACGCCCATGATATTCAGCTCGGTTACTTTTCTCTGTCTTTTCCTGCCGGTCTCATGGTTTCTCTACCGGTGCTCGCCACCGGTTTTTCGAAACGCGATACTCATCACCACCAGTTTTTTTCTTTATTGCTGGGGCGAACAGGGCTATGTCCTGGTTCTGGTTTTTTCCATCCTGTTCAATTATGGTGCCGGCCGGATCATTCATCGGTTCCGGGAGTCCACCTCCGCCATATGGTTCCTGTGGGCGGCCGTGGCCGGGAATATCACGCTGCTGGGCTACTACAAATATGCCGGATTTCTGGTAAGCAACCTCAACTGGGTACTTCAGCAATGGAATATCCGAGGGATGACCGCCCCGGAGATCCATCTGCCGATCGGCGTTTCTTTTTTTACCTTCAAAGCTCTTTCCTACATCCTGGATGTTTATCAGAAACGGATGGTCGCCGAAACCAACCTGTTTCATCTGACCGTATACGTATCCTTTTTCCCGCAGATCGCTGCCGGACCGATCGCGCGATACCCGGATATGGCCGACGCGATCCGGGTTCGCTTTCTGGAACCGAAAACGGTGGGCCAAGGAGTGGAACGTTTCGTCATCGGGTTGGGTAAAAAAGTGCTGATCGCCGATATCCTGGGCAAAACGGCGGATTCCGTCTTTTCGATCGGCTTTTCGGATCTCAGCATCAGCCTGGCCTGGCTGGGGATTTTTTGCTATACCCTCCAGATCTTTTTCGATTTCTCCGGATATTCGGATATGGCAATCGGTTTGGGAATGATGTTCGGATTCCGGACACCGGAGAATTTCAACTACCCCTATTGCGCCGTATCCATCCAGGATTTCTGGAGGCGCTGGCACATCACCCTGTCCTCCTGGTTCCGGGACTACCTCTATATCCCCCTGGGAGGAAACCGAAAAGGCTCGTCACGAACCTTTGTTCACCTGCTGCTGGTATTTCTTTTGTGCGGGCTGTGGCATGGCGCGAATTGGACCTTCGTCGTGTGGGGTCTTTTCCACGGCCTGTTTCTGGGACTGGAGCGGCTGGGCCTGTCGCGCCTCCTGGATCGGTCGCCCAAAGCTCTCCGGTATGTCTACGTGATGTCCGTCGTATCGATCGGCTGGGTATTTTTCCGTTCCGCCACCATCACCCATGCCGGCAGTTACCTGGCCGCCATGTTCGGATTCGCCCGGGGTGACGGTATCCGATTTCCGATCGATGCCTATATCACCCCGGAAATCGTGTTTCTGATCGCCGTGGGAACGTTGCTGTCCACACCCGTGATGGATTCCGCGAAAAAGGCCTCGGGATGGCCGCATCCAACGGCCTGGAAGGAAGCGATCCGACAGACCGGCCTGCTGGTGATCTTCCTGCTGTCATTGATCACGATCGTCTCAGGGTCTCATCCATCCTTTATCTATTTTCAGTTTTAGGAACGCGGGAACATGTGCGCTCATCCGTCATACGGCAGGTCCTGGCAGGTTTTCCTGTTCCTGGGAATCGCATTTTTTCCTTTTGTCCTTGGGGTCTTTTCGACCAAAAAGGATTTTTCGATCCACGACCAGAGAAAACTGGCCGAATTTCCCCCTCTTACCGCGAATCGGACCGACATATGGTCGTTTCCCTCCCGGTTCAATAAGTATCTGAACGACCACATCGGACTTCGCAACCCAATGATTCGGGTTCACAATTACATTAAGGTTTTCCTCTTCCATACGTCGCCGTCCAAACTGCTCGCCCTGGGAAAGGACAATTGGCTCTATATTCAATCCGAAAAAAGCCTGGAGGATTACCGGGGGCTCGACCATTTTACCGAATCCCAGATGCGACAATGGAAAGAAGTCCTGCGCGCCAGAACCGACTGGTTGAATTCCCAGAAAATCGGTTATCTTTTTATGGTCGCGCCGGACAAGCATACCATCTACCCCGAATTCCTGCCGGATTATGTTCAAAAAGTCCATCCCGACACCCGGTTGGATCAGCTGGCATCCTACCTGAATACACCCCCGGCCGTGGAATGGCTGGATCTGAGAAAAGTTCTGTGGGAGGCAAAAACCCGTCACCTGGTGTATTACAAAACCGATTCCCACTGGAATTCCATTGGGGGGTTCATCGGATATGAAGCCATCCTGTCTCGCATGAGCCCATGGCTTCCCGGGCTGGAAATACTGGATGAAACATCCTGCATCGAGTATCTGACATCCCACACCGGTGGTGGTTTGTCCTTAATGCTGCACCTGGAAAACGAAATTCCGGAAACCAATTATCCCCTCCGCCAGGTCAAATCCCCCGTCTCCCAAAAAATTCCATTCGAACCGACACCCCTGTCCTCTGCCACGATCGCCCCCGGGTCCGATTTGCGGGCGGTTGTGTTCCGGGATTCCTTTTTCACTGCGGTCGAAGAATTTTTTTCCGAGCATTTCAACCCCGTGTATTATGTCTGGAAACGGGATGAAACCAACTCCAGTTACGATCACGCCCTGCTCAAAGAAATCATCCGGAAAAACAAGCCGCATGTGGTGGTTGAAGAACGGGTGGAGCGTTTCATGCAGACGGTTCCCACACCCACACGGGAAGAACAGTTCGATCTTTCCCCTTCTTCGCTGATACGGTGGAATCCGGATGAAGGTTGGCCCGGACTGGAGCCGCACCGTGAAATCGAGCTTTCCATCACGCCGTCCGGCGGCCTGCTCATCCGGTCCCTGGGCGGAGACCCGGCAGTAATATTGCCGGAGCTCCCCTTTCCCCCGGATAAACCGGTCATCCTTCGCCTGGATGTGACCAGCCCCAGGGACACCATCTTTCAAATTTACTACCGAACCTCGACCATGCCGGCCTACGTGGAGAAGCAAAGTGTCCGGTTTCCAGTGAAAAAAGGCCGGCATGAAATCTTTGCGGGGATCCCGAAAACCCAATTACAAGGCCGACTTCGGTTGGATACCGGCAACACCGTAGATGATTATGAGTTGCATTCATTGGAAATCCGTGTCAATCGTTTCGGCAGCTGACCCTGTTTCTTTGTTACCTGTGCCAATATAACCAGAGGTGTATCATGCAGCAGACCGAGATGTTTTCTCCTCGGATATCGATTGTCATTCCCTGCTACAATCAGGGGAATACCCTGGAAGAGACCGTTGAATCCGTATTGAATCAGACATTCCCGGATTTTGAGATCGTGATCGTGAACGACGGATCTACGGATCCGGAAACGCAACAACTTTTGGAAACGGTCGCAAAACCCAGAACCCGGGTGATCCACACCACCAACCAGGGGCTGGCAGCCGCACGAAACAACGGGATCAAGGCATCAGGGGGGCAATATATTCTCCCGCTGGATGCAGATGACCGGATCGGGCCGACCTATCTGGAAAAAGCCGTTCGCATCCTGGATGAAAACGATGGCATCGGAATCGTTACCTGCAAGGCGGAATTTTTCGGAGCCGTTCAAAAACCTTGGAATCTCCCCGAGTTTTCCCTGGAAGAGATGCTTCTCGACAACATCCTGTTCTGCTCCTGCGTGTTTCGAAAAAAGGCTTGGGAATCCGTGGGCGGCTACCGGACCGACATGAAATACGGCTGGGAGGATTATGATTTCTGGCTGTCTCTGATCGAAAGCGGAGCCCTCGTGTATCGGATCCCCGAAGTCCTGTTTTTTTATCGGATCAGCCCGGATTCCATGCTGCGGACGACCAATCGGGACCAGAAAATCGAGATGTTTGAAAACATCTTTCATCATCACCTGGATTTCTATCGAAAAAACATCCGGATGTGGATCAGCCGCCTGATCGATATCCCGGTCGATCGAACCCGCCAATGGGTCGCCCAGGTGTATGTCGACACCGGTATGGGATTTCATGAAAAGCAAATGGCTCTACACTATCTGGAAGGCAACGAAACGTTCCTGGAATTTGATCTGAGCCGGTTTGCAAACATCCGAAGCATCCGTTTGGATCCGGTGAACGACAGCGCGGTGCTGTGCATTCATGATATCGCTCTGATGGATACTTTTGATATCCGGCATGAAATTCGGATCCGATCCCACAACGGGATCGAGCATGGAAACGGCAACTTTTTCTTTACATCCACTGATCCGCACATCCTCCTAGATGTGCCGGATATGGACATCCAATCCCTTGTGGTGACCTTGGATTATATCGCTATCGGGCCGAATACCTATCAACACCTGATGGACATGCAAAGCCGAATCATCGGGGAAGGAAACCGAAAAGTTACTGAGCTCAACCAATTCATTCAGGAAAACAAACGCCAAATCTCCGAACAGGAATCCAGGATCGAAGAACAAAGGCAGGCCATTCACGACAAGGACGTACATATCCAGAACCTTGAACAATCGCTTCAGCGGATTCGTCGCACCCTGGTATGGCGCCTGCTCGCACTTTCCCGAAACGTCTTTCTCTATGCGGTTACCCTGGCCCGACGAATTCAAAAAGCGGTTGCCGTTTACCGAAGGGGTGGGGTCCACTCCGTGATGCATCATTTCCTGCTTCACCTGGAACATGCCAAATCCGGAGGCGTCGTGGTTCCCGAACCCGTGGGAATCGGTCTGAGGCAGGAAGATTATGACATCTGGAAACAGCGCCGCCAAATCACGGATGAAGTCGCCGGATCCATGCGCGCCCAGATCGCCGACTGGGCCATCCACCCGATGATTTCCATTCTGGTGCCGGTTTACAATGTGGACCGTGTCTGGCTGGAAAAAGCGATTCAGTCCGTCCTGGATCAGGTATATGACAAGTGGGAACTTTGCCTGGCCGATGACGCCTCCACCAAACCCCATGTCAGAGAAGTGTTGGAGGCCTACGCCGCTCGGGATCCCCGTATCAAAGTGATCTTCCCCGAAGAAAACCAGGGGATCGCGAAAGCCTCCAATTCCGCGGCTTCCCTGGCTACCGGGGAATATCTCGGATTTCTGGACCACGACGATGAGTTGAGCCCGGACGCGTTGTTTGAGATGGCCAGGCTGATCAACGATCACCCGGATGCCGGGCTGATCTACAGTGACGAAGACAAGATGGACATGGAAGGGAACCGGATCGAGCCTTTTTTCAAGCCGGACTATTCCCCGGATCTCATTCTTTCCCAGAACTATTTCTGCCATTTCACGGTGATCCAAAAAACTCTTTTCGAGGAAGTCGGCGGTTTCCGAGATGGGCTGAACGGTTCCCAGGACCATGACCTGGTCTTACGAGTCCTGGAAAAAACCGACCGGGTGTACCATATCCCGGCCATTCTGTATCATTGGCGGAAAATACCCGGATCCACCGCTGCGGTGTACGACTCCAAATCCTACGCCTGGGAAGCGGGCCGCAAAGCGATTCAGGATACCCTCTACAACCGGAATATCGACGCCACCGTTTTCCTGGGAAAATTCCAAGGCAGTTACCGGGTCAAACGAAGGCTGGGCGGCACCCCCCTGGTCAGCATCATCATCCCCTTCCGGGACCGGCCGGATCTGTTGGAAATCTGCCTGACATCGGTGTTGGAAAAAACCAGCTATCCTTTTTTGGAATTGTTGTGTGTCAACAACGACAGCCGGGAACCCCAAACCAGAGAATTGATAAAACGCATTGGCGGTATGGACTCCCGGATTCGATTCATCGACGACCCGCGCCCGTTCAACTATTCGGCCATCAACAACCGTGCAGTGAGGCAGGCCGGAGGGGAGCATGTCGTTCTCATGAACAGCGATATCCAAGTGATTGCATCGGATTGGATCGAATCCCTGCTGGAACACAGCCTGAGGCCGGAAGTCGGCGCCGTAGGCGCCAAGCTGTTGTATCCGAATCACACCATCCAGCATGCCGGCATCGTGATCGGCATCTACGGAAACGCCGGGCATCCCCACAAGTTTTTCCCCCAAGATGACAACGGGTATTACGCCAGGCCCCATGTGATCCACAATGTCAGTGCGGTCACGGGCGCATTGCTGATGGTCAAAAAATCGTTGTATCTCGAAGTCGGGGGACTGGATGCCGAAAACCTGGGAATCGCTTACAATGATGTTGATTTTTGTCTGAAACTCAGGG
>CAZTKB010000098.1:0-11449 GCA_964614125.1 uncultured Desulfobacterales bacterium
TTTTCCGGTAGTCGCAATCACCTGACCGCCAAGGCCGCCGGGAACGACCCTTTTTCCAGTATTTTCAGAAAGGACGGACATGCTTAGTTTTTTGCGTAAGAACGCCGGTACGTGGCTGATCAAGGTCATCCTGGGATCCATCGTCGTGGTGTTCATTTTTTGGGGGGTGGGCAGTTTTCGAAGCGGGAATGCGGCCTGGGTAGCGAAGATCAACGGGCAACCCATTTCCGCGGAGCAGTATTCCGAGGCCTACAACAACCTGATCCAGCGCTATCGTTCCATGTACGGACAGCAACTGAACGAGGAAATGATCAAGGCGATGAATCTGAAGCAAGCGGCATTAAATCAGCTGATCGAAAAACAGCTGATGCTTCACGAGGCATCCCGCCTTCAGTTCACTGTATCTAATCAGGAACTGGTTGATTCGATTCGGGAAATGCCGATTTTTCAGGAAAACGGGGTCTTTGACGAGCGAAGATACCGCGGAATTCTGACCCAGAACCGGTTCACGCCGGAAACTTTCGAAAACATGCAGCGGGAACTTCTGCTGGCCGAAAAGCTGAAATCCTTCGTTCTGGAAAGTGTTCACGTGTCTGAGACGGAAATTCAGGAATGGTATAACTTCCGTCATGAAACCGTTCAGGCTGACTACGTTTTTGTGGATCCCGCACGCTTTTCGGACCTGGTGATATCGAATGATGAATTGAAAACGTATTACAACGAACACCGGGAGGAGTTTAAAACCCCGCCCCAGAGAACCGCACGATACATCGAATTCACTTCCGATGAATTCCGCAAGCAGGTCGCCGTGGGGGAAGAAGAAATCCAGGAATACTACGAATCCCATCTGGCTGAATTCGAAAAGCCCAAAACCGTGAAGGCCCGACATATCCTGGTTCGGCTGGCTCAGGACGCCCCGGCCGATTCCATCGAAAAAGCCCGGAAAAAAGCCCTTGAGATCCGAAAAACAGCCATAGAAGGAAAGGATTTCGCTGAACTCGCAAAACAGCATTCGGACGACCCTGGAAGCAAGGAAGACGGCGGAAATCTGGGTGAATTCCGTAAAGAAGACATGCTGCCGGCCTTTTCCGAAGCAGCCTTTTCCATGCAGGAAGGAGCAATCAGCGAACCGGTGCGCACCCAATTCGGTTTTCATATCATCAAGCTGGAAAAAATCAACGAAGCAGAACAGCCGTCTCTCCAGCAGGCATCTGACAGAATCCGTACCAAACTGACCGACGAACGTGCCGCCAACCTGGCCTTTGACCGCGCCACAGCCGTTTCGGAAAAAATGTTGGATACCAATGAATTTGAACGCATCGCCCGGGAGAACAACTCCGAAATCCGGGTCACCCCCCTGTTTCCGCGGACCGGCCCCCCCGGATTCCCCAATTCTGCCAAATTCGCGGAGGCCGCCTTCTCCCTGGAACAAAATCAAATCAGTGATGTGATCGAATCCGGAAACGGCCGGTTCGTCATCCTCCAAGTGGTCGACATTGTGCCCGAAACTATTCCGGAAATGGAGGTCGTATCGGATAAAGTCCGTTCCTCCCTTCTGAAATCGAAACAGGAAAAACGGGCGGCAGAGTTGGCATCCGAAATTCTGGAAGCAATGAAACAGGGAAAATCGATCTCGGAAGCGACCGCCAAAAAACCGGTTCAAACCGGAAAAACCGGATTTTTCGAGCGGTCCGGAAACATTCCCGAAATCGGTTCGGTTCCGGAGGTTTCCAAAGCCGCTTTTGAATTGTCCAGCCAAAAACCAGTTCCCGACGCCCCGATCAAGGGTCGGAAGGGATATTACATCATCCGGCTTTCCGAACGAAAAAAGGCGGATCCATCCGGAATGGAACGGGAAAAAGACCAGATTCTCAGAACGCTCAAATCCCACAAACAAAACCAGGCAATACAAAAGCTGCTGGATGATATCCGGCGGAACAGTGATATTCAGATTTCGCCGGATTTCACCTGAATCCAACCGGGCGTTTTCCCCTTTGTCGAAAACAACCGGCAGGGAAGACGCCCCACCACCCATGGGAGACAGGTCATGACCGATTCCCACTCGGGCAACCGGATCGAGGAAATCCGGACTTTGATTACCAAAATCATCCTGCAGTCCCTCCGGCCGATCACCCGGAACGACATCCTCGCCGCCCTTCCTCTCTCTTATCGGATGGATCCCGTGATCATCGGGCGTCTGGCGGATGACTTGGTTCGACAAGGCCTCGTATTTTCCTGGCTCCCCCGGTCTCGAACCCGAACGTCTCGATATTGGAATCAGGATGAAACAGCCTTTCTCCGCAATGCCATACGGTCTTGTCTGTCCCTGAAACCACTTACCAGAAAACAGCTATCCCAGGAAATCCCTGGAAAACTGTTCGGATCCTCCCGGGGAACCGCGGAAAAACGTCTTCGACAGGCACTGACTTCTTTAATCCGGGAAAACGTGGTATTTATCCACCCGCCGGTTGGACGGTTCCGGAGCATCCGTTACAGCCTATTCCCCCCGGAAATCCTTTCGTACCTGCAAAAAGGGCTGCGCGAACTGAACCGGGTCCTTCCGGCATTACGCAAAGCAGGCGTCCCTGAAAAACAAATTCTGGATACCATCGCCACCAACCTGGGAATCAGCATCTCGAATTCCACCCCACCTCCATCTTCTGTCGGGAGCTCGATCGACCAGACCGCAACCGACCTCCTGGGACGGATGAACGAAGTCGTTCCCGGCGCGATCCACCAGGTTCCGGTTTGGATTCCAACATTGCGAAAGGCCGTGAACCTGCCGAAAGAGGATTTTGACCGAGCTTTGCTCCACCTGGCTCGTACCGGAAAAATTTTTCTGGACAAACACGCCCATCCGGCACAAATGACCCCGGAAGAAAAGGAGGAAATGCTTTCGGACTCTCACGGGAACTGGTTTGTGGCTGCGCTGATCCGAAAGGACGCCTTCCATGCATAACCCATTCCGGAACCGGATTGTTTCCGATCCCTGGACCGCCTGGGAAGCAGAGGTTCCGGAAATCAATTCCGAGGCCGCCCAACTTTGCCGGGACGCCCTGGAGATCGTCCGAAACCGGAAACGGTCCGTGTCGGTTCTGTTGACAGGTGCGACCGGAAGCGGGAAAACCCACCTGCTGAGCCGTATCCGGCGGACCGTGGCCGACATGAACCCCACCGGTATCTTTTGCGCCGTACGTCTTCATACCGGCCCCAACCGGTTCTGGCGACATTTCCGAAAACAGCTGGTGGAAAGCCTGGAACAACCCTTGCGTGGCAATCGATCCCAACTGGAACGGATTTTTTTAAGGCGCTTATATTTGTTGTGTAGAAAGCCCGCCGTTTACCGACAAGAACTGGGAGAATTGGAAAATCAAATCCGGTGTCAATCCGATATATCCCCGGCACTGATCACGGTCTGCCGGAATTTGGTCCTGAAAAACCGAGTGGCCGATACCCTTGCCTGGCTCCGGGGCCATTCGATTTCGGATGCGCTTTTGGCCGAAACCGGTCTTCCCGGCCCTCCCGAAACTCCCGAAGAAGCGGAGGAACAGTCCCGATATCTGATCCAGGAGATTTTCCGCCTGGCCGGCCCGGATATCTCCGTGGTCCTCTGCTTCGACCAAATCGAGGCCCTTCAGCGATACCCACGGGATGATGCCGGGCTCTTCATTTTCGGTCAGGCGGTACGTACGCTGCACAACGAAACCCGCAATCTGCTGATCATCACCTGCGTACAGACTTTGTTTTTGGATCAACTGAAAAACGCGATCGTGACAGCGGATTTTCACGGGATGAGCGATTTCATCAAAGGGCTGGACCATCTGCCTCCGGACAAGGCGCGGATGCTGATTGTGACCCGGATGAATTCGGCGGGTCTGCCGGAACACCGACAGATGGAATTCCTGAAGTATCTGGAGAGTGGCCTGCTGCCATCCCTGGCAGAAGAAAATAAAACCGCCCGGGAAATTCTGACTCTGGCTGCGGAACGCTTTGATGAGTGGTTGCGCGGAGTCGATCCGGAGGGTCGGCCCTTTTTGCGGAAATCGGATGAAGGGTTCCTGGAGGAGGAGTTGGCCCGGCGGGAAGAAAAAGCCCGCAAGAAGACGACCCCGGATGACCTGGATGAAATCGTTCAGGGAGCCGTTCCCCTGCTTTGCCATGTCCGGGATGGGGATTGCCGGGAGAGTGACGGCAGCAGACCCGGGGATATAGACATGGTGTTACATTGCGGTCCGGATACGGTCTTTGTCAGCCTGTGCAACCAGCGAAACCTGAACAGTCTGGCGGCCAGACTTCGCCGGCTGGCTTCGGGATCCGATCCGAAAATCCAACGAAAATTGGTATTGCTTCGTCATGCCGAACGCCGGATTCCCGCGAGCGCCAAAAAGGTAAATGAATATATTCGAAAATTAAGCCGACGCGGCGCCTGCTGGATAACCCCGTCCCGGGAAACGCTGGCGGTTCTGGAAGCAATCCGCAGCCTGCTGGCCGAAGCCAAAGGTGGAGACCTGAACAATGACGGCCGTTCCATTACCGAGCCGACGGTCCGGGAATGGATTCGAAACGCGGCATCGGACACAGCTTGGGAATTCGTCGAAAGTCTGATGCAAAAAACGGAACGAGAAGCCCCCCATATTTCCGACACACTCCTCACCTTGGTCGAGATACTGAAGGCCAACCGATTCCTATGGGTTTCCGAGGCCGCTTCCCAGCTCCAGACGGACCCGGATCTCCTGATGAGTTGGATCGGTCCGGAAACCCGATCCATCGGGATCCTGAACGGCCCGCCCCCCCTTTTGTTCCACCGGATTTTCTAGGGCCGGTTAAACAGACATATTCCCAAAAATATACACCCCATCCCGAAATAATGAAACAGTTCCATGGATTCCTGCAGCCAGATCACGGCCATGATCGAGGCAAACACGGGAACCAGGTTGATGAACAAACCCGCCCGGCTGGGACCGATCATCTCGATCCCTCGATTCCAGCAGAAATACGATACAATCGACGGAAACAGCGCGACATAAAGAATGGAGAAAACGACGTCCGCGCGAAGAATCATTGCCGGGCCCGTTACGTTTTCCCATAGATACAGCGGAAAAAGCATCAATGCCCCGGCTCCGAAAATAACGGTCAAAAAGGTGATGGGATGCATTTCCGGGCGTTTTTTCACCAAAACGCTATACAGTCCGTATAATATAACCGCCAACAGCATCAACAGATCACCTCTGGCGACCGACAGGCCGATCAGGGTGGAAAGATCCCCGCGCAGAACCACCAGGGAGGCCCCCAACATGCACAAGGCAACCCCCCCAATCCGCAACAATCCCACCGGTTCCCGGAAAGCGATCCCGGAAATCACCAGAATGATTGCCGGCATCGCCGTCTGAATCAGGGAGCAATTGATCGCAGTGGTGGTATGAACCGCGGTGTACAGCAGTGTATTAAAGCCGGCTATACCCAGAAATGCCAGTAGAGCCAATCTTTTCCAATAGCGGGAGATCATTCCGAAGTCCTGGCGTACCCGGTTCCAGGTAAAAGGAACCAGTACCAGAAACGCCAGGGTCCAGCGCCAGAAAGCGAACCCGACAGGGGGAACGATATCGACGACACCCCGGGCCAGAACCACGTTTCCGGCCCAGCACAAAGGAGGAATGGTCAGGAGAAAATAGGCAAATCCATCGGAAAATCGTTTTTTCTGTGTTGCAATCATGGCTGGTTTTGTTATGGTAACGGATATTGGGTAGCGTGTCATGATGCATCAATTCCATGTTGTTGGCAATGGCAAATTGGTATTCCGTCCGGAATGCGAAGGCGGGATTCCAGCGATTACGGAGGGATTCCCATGAACGCAGAGACCTCGTTATCCATGGAACTTCTGGAAACCAAATATCGGCAAGCCCTTCAGTGGTCGGAAAAGGCCGTGCAGAGGGACCCGGAAATCTATACTGCCATGAAAAGGCGCCTGCAGCGGATCCTGGACAACCCCGTGGATATTTCAGAGTATTATCCGCTAGCCCGGGAACTCAGCGGAGACCTCCAAAGCCTGTCCCATATCGGAGGAGAAACCATTTTCCATTATTTCCATCCGCATATCGAACCGCGCAAAAGCGGAGACCCCCGATATTTCCGGGCCATGTGCCTGGATCTGTGGAATCGAGTACAGGATCTCGACCACTGGCGGATCTCCCGACGAAATCTACGGATTGTCCGTTGACATGCACCGTCTCCTGATTCTTTCCCGCCATGCCTCCGTCTTTCGGGACCTGATCCTTTTGGCAGGCGCTTTGGATCTGGAAATCATCACCGCCACCGATCCCGATCAGATACCCGCAGGGGGTCTTGATTGCTCCATTATCCTGGGTGAACCCTCTTTGATTTGCCGGGTCCTGCCGGTTCTCTCCTCCCTGAAATGGGTACAATCCACCTGGGCCGGCGTGGAACCTCTGGTAGTTCCCGGCTTGAGACGCGATTATGTTCTGACCAATGCCCGGGGGGTGTTCGGCAGCCTGATGTCCGAGTTTGTATTCGGGTATATGCTGGCACGCGAACGGCGGATTCTGGAACGGCATTTTTCCCAGCAGGAAATGCAATGGGATACCTCACTTCCGGGCAGGCTATCCGGTAAAACAATCGGGTTGATGGGGGTTGGGTCCATCGGATCGGCCTTGGCCAAAACCGGTAAACATTTCGGTATGATCGTGAAGGGGTATTCCCGCTCCAGTTCCTCCTGTCCGGAAGTCAATGCCTGGTTCCACGGCCCGGATCTACCCCGTTTCGCCGAAAACCTGGATTATTTGGTGTGCACGCTGCCTAACACGACCCAAACCCGGCGGCTGGTAAATGCCGCGTTTCTGCAAGCGTTACCCAAGCGAGCCGTGTTGTTTAACGTCGGACGGGGGAACGCCCTCGACGAAACCGACCTGGTCGCGGCCCTGAAATCCGGAACCATTGCCGGTGCCGTGCTGGACGTTTTCGAAGAGGAACCGCTTCCTCCGGACCATGCCTTGTGGCATACCCCGAATGTGATCATCACCTCCCACACCGCAGCCCCGAGCTTCCCACAGGATATCGCGCCGCTTTTTCTGGAAAATTATCACCGGATGATTCAAGGGTTGCCTCTTTTTTACCGGGTGGATTTCGAAAAGGGTTACTGATACGCCCCCGGATTCCCACAGGACCGGATTCAATCGGTCCGGATTTCCGCCAAGCCGACAGGTCGGATTTTCGCATAGAAGGATCTGTATGGTCGGATGGTACCAACGTACAGGATAGCTGCTCTATGATGGAAGATGAAACAGATAGAAGGAAAGATCAGAACCTCGACAAACTGCGGGAAGACATCGATTGCCTGGATGCGGAAATTGTCCAATTGTTGTCCAGGCGTAGAAAGGTGGTGGATCGAATCGCAGCGTTCAAAAAAGCCCATCATCTTCCGGTGTACCACCCCGCCCGTGAAGAAGACCTGATTTCCCGTCGTCGCAAGGAGGCTGAAACCGCCGGATTGGACCCCGACCACATCGAGGAAATTTTCCGTGCGGTACTTCGCAAATCACGCTTGGCCCAAAGTTCCGGGTTGGCCTCCCAATCGACCCGTCCCCATGCCACTGTTCTGCTGGTCGGAGGTAACGGCGGCATGGGACGTTTTTTCCAGCGCTGCTTCCGGACAGCCGGCTACACCGTGCGGATTCTCGACAAGGATGATTGGCCGGATGCCAAAAGGCTGTGCGAAGGAATCGATTTGGCCATAGTCGGCGTTCCCATCGACGTCTCGTGTGAGGTCATCCGAAAACTCGGCCCCATGTTGCCCTCCGACGCCCTCCTGTGTGATATCACCAGCATCCAGGAACCTACCCTGGCAGAAATGCTCCAGGCGCATCCGGGGCCGGTACTGGGGCTTCATCCCATGTTCGGCCCCACCACATCCACTCTGGACAAACAGATTGTCGTGGCCTCGCCCGGCCGGAATCCCGATGCCTGCCAATGGATTCTGGACCAGTTCGCCCTGTGGGGAGCCGTGGTGCTGTTTTCCACTGCGCGGGAGCATGATGAAATCATGGGTATCGTTCAAGCATTGCGGCATTTCGCCACCTTTGCATTCGGCCGTTTTTTATACCGCCGGCAGGTTTCCTTAGGCAGAACCCTGGAATTTTCCAGTCCGATTTACCGCCTGGAACTGGGCATGGTCGGCCGCCTGTTTGCACAGGATGCCCAGCTGTATTCGGAAATTATTTTTGCCTCCCGGAATCGCAGAGAACTTCTCGTTCAGTATCTGGATTCCCTGAACGAGAACCGGGACATGTTGAAAAACGGGAACAAGGAACTCTTTCAGGAGGAATTTCATCGCATCGCGGAATGGTTCGGCCCTTTCAGCGACCAGGCCATGCGGGAAAGTACCTTTCTGATTGACCGGCTGATCGAACGGTTCTGAAACACGTCAGGGTATTTTCTGGCGTCTCCACCACAGGGGATTCTCATGTCCACAATTTATTCACACAGTCTGTCGAACACCCGGACCAATACCCCCCCACTCCCGGATTACCGGCAGTTTCAGGCGCTGATCGAGCATGCTCCGGTGGCAATGTTCCTGGTGGCCGACGATGGAAAATTTGTCTATGCGAATCCCATGTTCCAGAAAATTTTCGGGTACGATCCCGATGAAATCCCGGATGGAAGAACCTGGTTCCGGTTGGCTTACCCGGATCCCCTGTATCGAAAAGAGGTGATTTCGACCTGGATCGAGGACCGGGAAAACCACCAGCCCGGGGAAAAGCGGATCCGGGTATTCGACGTCGTCTGTAAAGACGGTTCCCGAAAAGTAATCAAATTCATACCGGTTTGTCTTCCCGACGGAGAGGATGTGGTCACCTGCTGGGATATCACCGAACAACTGCTTCTGGAAAACCAGTTCCAGCAAGCGCAGAAGATGGAGGCGGTCGGAGTTCTGGCCGGCGGAGTGGCCCACGACTTCAATAACCTCCTCCAGGCCATCAGCGGCTATTGCCATTTACTTCTTCATAACAAAACCCCTGAACACCCGGATTATGACCGGTTGATGACCATCGAAAAAGTGGTGGAACGGGCCGCGCAGTTGGTACGGCAGCTTCTCTTTTTCAGCCGGAAGGCACCCTCTCGGCGTGAGAAACTGAATCCGAACACCGTGGTACAGGAGGCGGCCAGAATTCTGGAACGCGCGATTCCCCGGATGGTCGACGTCCACCTCGAATTTGCCCCGGACGTGCATGCCGTGATCGCCGATCCGGTTCAGATGGAGCAGACGCTCTTGAATCTCGGTATCAACGCGGCGGATGCCATGCCTTCGGGTGGACGGCTGGTGATCCGGACGGAAAATGTCCCCATCGAAGCAAAGAATACCGGAATAGAATTACCATCGCCCCCCGGCCCATATGTCCGGATCCGAGTTTCGGATACCGGGGTCGGAATAGACAAGGAAACATTGAAACATATATTCGAGCCGTTTTTCACTACCAAGGGGATCGGAAAAGGGACCGGTCTGGGGCTATCGTCCGTTTATGGCATCGTGAAGTCCCATGGCGGGTATATTCATTGTGACAGCACCCCCGGGCCGAGGCACGACCTTTGACATTTACCTGCCCGCCTCCTCGTCCCTCGACGAATCTCCCACCAAACACCTTTCACCGGTCTTTGCTCTGGGCGGCTCGGAAACCATCTTGTTCGTGGATGATGTGGAAGATATTCGGGAACTGGTCTTCCAGGCCCTTCAACGGTACGGCTACACCGTATTTACCGCTGCGGACGGCGAGGAAGCACTTCGAATCCATGACGAATCCCGCCAACCTATCGATCTGACGATTCTGGATGTGGGGATGCCCGGCATGGGGGGAAAACAATGTTTAGCGGAACTGTTGCACCGAAACCCCTCCGTTCAGGTGTTGATCGCAAGTGGATATCCGGATGAGGATCTGATGAATCGGTTCCGGGACTACGGGGCTTCCGGCGCCATCGCCAAACCCTACCACGTATCCGGACTGTTGGCCGCCATTCGGAAAATTCTGGACAGCCACCGCTCCGATATTACCGCAGGCCACCCTCCCCGATAAACTCGATTGCGATCAAACTCATATCATCGGAAGGCGGGGAACCGCTCCGCTCCCGAGCCGTGCTCTCGAACAATTGGTCCACCTGCTCCGCCAGCGGAAGGGCCCTGCTGTTTGTCAAAAAAGCGGCCAATCTCTCCTTGCCTTCCCTTTCACCATCCCTTCCGAAATTTTCCACCAGGCCGTCCGTGTACAGAAAAAGCCGATCACCGGGATAAAGCTGAATTTCTTCCTGACAAACCAGGGTGCAAAACCCGCTTCCGATGGTCGTTCCGTGGGTTTCCAGTCTTTCCAGTCCGCCGGAGGCACGAAGAAGAAGCGGCGGCATATGCCCCGCATTGCTGACCATCAACCGCCCGGTACCGACATCCAGGGAAACATACGCGATGGAAAAGAAGCAATCGAAGCGTTCCAAAGGAAACGCCTTGTCCAGTCGATCCATGACGGAACGCGGATCCATCCATTTCCCGGTCATGCGCATCCGGCTGTGCAGGCTGGTCAGAAATTGGGAGATGGACACCGCGACCAGTGCCGCAGACACGCCATGCCCGCAAACGTCCATGATGTACATTCCCAGGCGTTCATTCCCGATAGGTTCGACTTGAAACAGATCCCCGCCGATATGACCGCACGGCACAAATTTCCAGGACATGGCGATATGTCGGTTCCCCAAATCCGTATCCGGGAGGAGGCTCTTCTGAATGGATGCAGCTGTCGCCAGTTCCTGGTCAATCAACCGCTGCTGTTCCTCCAGTTTCTTGCGCTGTTCCTCGATCTGGGTGATATCGTATATGATGACCAGAATCATGGGACGTCCCTGAAACCGGATCAGGCGGGAACTGACTTCGAGATTTTTCACCACCGGACGGTTCCCAATGTAAAACACCCGCTCGACGATCCTCCCGTCCACGGGATAATCTTCCAGGAGCGTTTTCAGGAGAGAGCCGCGCAGCACACAAAACCGGCACTGGGAAGTAAAACCGCAGGATTTGTTCTCGGTAACGGCATTGACACATCCGGAGATCTGTCCGAATGAAGATTCCAGCACTCGATCCGCCGCCTGGTCGAACATTCCCAGAAAACTCTGGTTGAATTGATGAATCCGCATGTTCTCGTCCGCGATCAGGATGGCGGAATTGATGTTTTCCAATACCAGATTCAGAAATTCGTTGGATTCCCTCAAATCGTTCAGCTCAAACGGCATGCGGCACTCCCGTGGTTTGCCCGAAAACCAGGTAACGGTGATACGGCGGCTGGTACGCGGCCTATTCCTTTCCCTGTTTTTCCCTACCAATAAACGCTGGTTTCTGCAAATGACTTTTTTATTTCCCGGGGCCTGCCTGATCCCCTTACGAACCATCCACCCGTTT
>CAZTKB010000099.1:0-11398 GCA_964614125.1 uncultured Desulfobacterales bacterium
GATGAGCAAGAAGGGACGCCGCTTTTACGGCTGCAACCGCTATCCGGAATGTGATTTCGCCATCTGGGACATGCCGGTGAGGCGGGAGTGCCCGAAATGTCATGCACCGTTTTTGGTGGAAAAAAACAACAGGGCGAAAGGGACGTTTCTGGTCTGCCTGACCGAAGGGTGCGGGTATCGGGAGGAAACCGGTGCACCGCCTTTTGATCCGACACATAGGTGATAATCCATGAACTGCATCGATGCGATGGAAGGGAGCTTCATCAGCCTGATTCAGCATCTCCACCAGGCGCATGTGGAGGAGGTCCGGGATGATACCGCCTATATCCGAAACATCCGGGCCATCATGGAGGCGGTTGACGCCTTTTTGGGGAATCATCCGGAATTGTCCCTGAACGATCCCCGGATTCTAAAGAGCGTGCTCTACGATACGGCCCGGTCCATATGGATGGAATCTGCATTGGATGGGCGTGGTTCCGACGATTCCAAATCCACCGGATCCGAAGCGGAAGAGTATCTCCGGTATTATTACGATTATATCTATCATAACGGTGCCTATCCTCCCTGATCCCATCCTTCGAAAACCGCCAGACCACGGAGTTCCCGAATTTGGTCCCGGTATTGGATCGCTTTTTCGAATTCCAGATCCCGGGCGGCTTTTTCCATCAGGTTCTCCAGATCGGAAATGGCTTGTTCCAGGTTTTCCGGGCTGCGATAGGGTTCAAGAGATTCGACAACCTGGGGCTTCCGTCGCCGGGGGGAATCTTCTTCCTCGGAAAAGAGCCGGGTGATCTCTTTGGTGATCGTCTCCGGAACAATTCCGTGCCGCCGGTTGTAGGCAACCTGAATTTTTCTCCTTCTCCCGGTTTCGTCCATGGCCCGCTGCATCGATTCCGTGATGCGGTCCGCGTATAGAATGACCTTGCCATGTACATTCCGGGCCGCACGGCCGCAGGTCTGAATCAGTGAACGGGTGGAGCGAAGAAACCCCTCCTTGTCCGCATCCAGAACCGCCACCAGGGACACTTCCGGAATGTCCAGCCCCTCCCGCAGCAGGTTGATTCCGACCAGGACGTCATGGACGCCCATCCGCAGGTTTCGGATAATTTCCATCCGCTCGATTGTGGTAATATCGGAGTGCAGATACTGGACCCGGATTCCCAAATCTGCATAGTATTCGGTCAGATCTTCGGCCATTCGTTTCGTGAGTGTGGTGACCAGAACCCGTTCGTTCTGTTCGATGCGGATCCGGATTTCCTCGAGCAGATTGTCGACTTGGTGGGTAGCCGGACGTACTTCGATCTCCGGATCGACCAGCCCGGTCGGCCGGACGATCAGTTCGACGACAGCGCCCGAGGATTTCCGGAGCTCTTCTTCGGCAGGTGTTGCCGAGACATATACGGCCTGGGAAATGCGGGATTCGCATTCCGCCGCGGTCAGGGGACGGTTGTCCAGGGCGGACGGAAGCCGAAATCCGTATTTCACCAACGTTTCTTTACGGGACCGGTCTCCCAGATACATGCCGCGAATTTGCGGCAGGGAAATGTGACTTTCGTCAAAAAACGTGACAAAATCCTCCGGGAAATAATCCAGGAGCGTAGGAGGCGGTTCTCCGGCGGATCGCCCGGTCAGGTGGCGGGAGTAATTTTCGATACCGTTGCAATAGCCCAACTCCATCATCATTTCCACGTCCAGGTTGGTTCTTTCTTCGATCCGCTGCGCCTCGATCAGCCGGTTTTCGGAGCGGAACCAGGCAATCCGTTCTTTCAGTTCGTCCATGATGGTGGAAACCGCCCGCCGGAGGGTGGTTTTTTTCGTTACGTAATGGCTGGCCGGAAAGATGGCGGTGTGGTCCAATCGTTTCAGAATCATTCCACGAAGGGGGTCGATTTCGGAAATCGCCTCGATCTCGTCGCCGAAAAAATCCACCCGAACGGCCTTGTCCTCCTCGTAGGCCGGGAAGATTTCCACCCGGTCCCCCCGGACCCGAAACACACCCCGGTGAAAATCCATGTCGTTTCGTTCGTATTGAATGGATACCAGGGACCGAAGTAAGGCATCGCGATCCATTTCCATTCCGCAGGAAAGCTCGACGCGCATTTCCAGGTAATCTTCCGGGGCACCCAAGCCGTAGATGCAGGAGACACTGGCCACCACGATCACGTCCCGGCGGGTTAACACCGACATGGTGGCCGAATGCCTCAGTTTGTCGATCAGCTCGTTGATCGATGAATCTTTCTGGATATAGGTGTCGCTGGTCGGGATATAGGCTTCCGGCTGGTAGTAATCGTAATAGCTGACGAAATATTCGACGGCGTTATGCGGAAACAGGGATTTGAATTCCGCATAGAGTTGAGCAGCCAAGGTTTTGTTCGGCGCGAGGATCAGACCCGGTTTCTGGATTCTGGCCAGTATATGGGCCATGGTAAAGGTCTTGCCGGATCCCGTGACACCCAGGAGGACGTTGTTCCGGCTACCGGAGCACAGCAGTTCGGACATGCGGTCAATTGCCGCTGGCTGGTCTCCCCGAGGAGAAAATTCGGATATCAGATCAAACGGCATCAGCGACTACGTTTTGTGGACAAGGGGACCAGGGGAAAGGAGCGGCCAGGGTCCGGGTGTTTTCTCCTTTCCTCACAATGGGTTGGCAGGGGAGGGGACTCCCGCCGGATGATGTCGGGAAATTCGAAGTCATGAGCGATTCCAATACGGATGGATGATGTCTTCGAAAATGGACATGGCCGCTTCCGCGCCCTGTCCGGCGGCGGTGACAATCTGTTTGTAGCCTCCTTCCACATCGCCGGCTGAATAGATACCCGGAATGCTGGTGCGGTGCCGTTCATCCTTTTTAATGTATCCATCCTCGGTCAGGGCAATCTCCATTTTCCGGGCCAAACCAACCGTGGGTTCGTACCCGATGGCGACAAACACGCCGTTGACCGGCAGGGTGGATTCGTGGCCGGTCCGGTGGTTGATAAGGGTCACGGACTCGACACGGGCGGTCCCGTTGATTTCCCGGATCTCCGTGTCCCACAATACCGGAATATCGGCGGCTTCCAGTTGCCTGACCAGAAATTCCTGGGCGCGAAGGGTGTTCCGGCGGTGAACCAGCGTGACGGAAGCCCCGATATGATGAAGGTACAGGGCTTCGGTGACTGCGGAATTACCTCCTCCGACCATGATCACGGATTTTCCTTTGAACAGGGGGCCGTCGCAGGTGCTGCAGTAGCTCACCCCTCTGCCGGACAAACGCTCTTCGCCGGGAACCTCCAGATGCTTGTGGTTGGCGCCGGTTGCCAGGAGAATGGTTTTGGCGTGAAATTTGCGTCGGCTGGTCACGACCTCGAAGGGCTGTGCCATCGCAATGTCCAAAACTTCTTCACCCGTAAAGATCTGGACGTATTCCAATGCGTGGGTGATCATGATATCGACCAGCGCCTTGCCGCCGACGCGGGTGAATCCGGGGTAGTTTTCCACAATCGGTGTGGTGGCCACCTGACCCCCCAGGGCCTGCCTTTCCACCAGGGCGGTTCTCAGGCCGCTGCGGACCGCATAGATCCCGGCTGTCAGGCCGGCGGGGCCCCCGCCGACAATCAGGAGGTCGCATTCCACCAATTCCGCCTCCACATCCGGAATAAAAACCGTCTGAGGTTCCAACATCCAGAGGGACTGCGCGAACACCTCCTCGCTTTGGGCCCCCATTCCGATCAGGATGTCGTTGGCATAGGCCTGGGGTACACTGTGGGCCTGGTATTGGTCCGCCAGATCGGGACGGCACTGAATGTCGATGATTTCGACGGAAACAAATTCCGGGTTTTCAATGGCTGCGCGAATGGCGTTGATAGCCTGCTGGGGGCAGTACGGACAGGAGGGGCTCACAAAAATCCGGATTTGCCGGGGTGAATCAATTTTCCGAATCACCTTGGCTGCCTGATCGCCCAGCCCGCTTTCCCCTTTTCCCACCAGAAACAGCATTTCCAAAAAACTATGAGCCTCTTCCCCCATCGGTGCCCCCATCCATCGGATGTGGTAGCGATCGGGTGAGATCAGCAGGGTCGGGGATTCCGTTACATCCCGTTTTCGGGCCATGTCGTGGTCCAACGTGAATTCTTTCATTGTGATCCGGGAAGTCAGTTCACGGAAGGCCCGAATGACCTGCCGGGTGGCATCGACAAACACGTTTCCCTGGGATTTGTCCGAGAAAAGGAGCAGGTCGATGGGGTGCGGCAGTTTTTCGAAGGCGGCCTGCAGCTGTCGGATCATTTGGGCTTCATTTGAGGATGGGGGCGGTGGGTTATCTGTTTTCATCCGGTTTTCCTCCGTTGTGTGACCGGTCAAGAGGTTTTTGCAGGGGGTCTGTTTCCGTGAATCGCAACAAGGCTTCGGCTGCCGCCAGGTCTTCCGGGGTGGTGATTTTCAGGTTTCGTTTGTCTCCAGGATACAGAACAACTGGTTGGCCCAGCGCTTCCACCAGAGCGGAATCGTCGGTTGAGGTAATGGAATCCCGCCGGGCGTTTTCGTGGGCCTGACGGATCAGGGTATATCGAAAAACCTGCGGGGTCTGTGCTGCCCAAACCCATCGGCGGTCCAGGGTGGCTCCCACACGGCCATCCGGGCCAACCTGTTTCAGGGTATCGGTAACCGGGATTCCGAGCAGGCAGGCTCCATGGATTTCGGCCTGCCGGATACAGGCCCGGATCTGTTCCGGGCGGATCAGGGGACGGACGCCGTCGTGAATGGCCACCAGGTCGTCCGGTCCGCAATCGGCTGCCATCAAACCCCGGTACACCGAATCCTGGCGTTCCGGACCGCCGGGAACCAGTATGATGGGTTTTTCGATACCGGCCTGTGGAAGAACATGGCGGCGGCACCATTCTTCATCGGTTTCCGGAACCACCCACACCAGCCGGTCGATCCGGTCGCAGGCATCGAAGGCAGTCAGGGAATGGCAGATAACCGGGCGGTTTCCAAGGATCCGATATTGTTTGGGTACGGGACCTCCCATTCGGATCCCCTTGCCGGCGGCCACAATAATGGCGATGGTATTCACGCGGGTGACCTCCGTTGCGCGACCGGCCTATTTGAGATACGCGATTTCCCGCGGAAGCGGGATTCCCTTTCCCATGATATCCTCTCCATAATTGCATCCGGCCAGGATCTGGATATCCTTCAGCGCACGCAAGTCTCCCTCGAACTCCACTTCGGTGATGTTTTCCTTATGGATTTTTCCGCCGGCCCACTGGATATCCAGCACACTGCTGGCATCAAACCGGTCTTCTCCCACCAGGAGTTCGACACGGCCGCCGTAATGCTGAACGATCTTGGCCACCAGCAGACTGGGGCGGGTGTGGAATCCCAGGGATACCGGGATTCCAACCCGGATACGGGCCCGTTCGATATTCTCATTAAGAATTTCCTGGGCCAGATCCTTGCCGGTGATCAGAAAATGGCAGGCGTAAAAGATTCCGTAGTTGACGATCCGGTCCAGGAGGGATAAGGGATCCACGAGATCGGACAGCCGTTCCTGCGTCCGTTTGTAAGTATCCTTGTAACCGGCGTCGTGCAAATGCCTTTCGTAGAGATGCAGAAGCCTGCCGGCCATCTGCAGCAGATGGAATACGACCGAAAAGAAGCCTCGCAGGTCCTTCAGCTTCCGATTGCCGAACAGATAGCCTCCGTGGATGACATAGGTGTCGAAGGAAGACTGCAGGTTGTGGACCAGCATTTCGTATCGGCGGACTTCGACTTCGTTGATTTTCCGGGGTACCACCTGGAGCAACTCGGCCGGGCTGTAAGCTTCGAAAAACCCGATATCGTCGAAATCGGCCGCAATGCTCAAAAATTCGCTCGCGATTTTGACGACGTTTTCCTTTTGCTGGGTTTTATCTTCGTCATCAATGTCGTATTCGAGCATCTCGGCGGAACTCAGATCCGGAAAATCCGACGGTGTAAAGTCGGTTTCCGGCATGGCGATGCCGAGCCTTTCGGCTTCTTCCAGGATGGCCGGCGCCAGACGCATCAGGGATCGGTTCAGGAAATCCAGGGTGGCGTTACCCTGTTTCTCAAACTCCGCCGTGTTGGGCAATCCGTAAAACCGCAGACGGTTGTTGATATGTTTCTGGGAGTAGTTTCCACTGCACAAGTGCACGATGGTAGCAGCCAATTCCCGGAAAAAATACCAGTTCTTGTTGTTCTTCGCGCCATGAAAATCCAGGAAATCTTCCAGCAGCTTGGTGGTCGAAATCAGCTGGGAATACAACCGCTTCGTGAAGATGTCCGGATCTCCGGAAAAATTCTGGATATACCGGCAGCATTTCAACAGATCTGCGGAAAAAAAACAGACTTTTTCGGAAAACGGTTCAGGTTTGTTGGAACGGGCCATGGCGACGAATTACATCATATCCTTCTGGGTTTCGGCGATGGCTTGGTCCAACCGCTCCTTCAATTTGGGCGGAAGACCTTGGATGTCCACATTCAGAAAGCCTCGGACGATGGTGGATACCGCGGCTTCCTCATCCAGTCCTCGTGCCATCAGATATTCAATTTCCCGCTTGTCGATTTTTCCGACCGCAGCTTCGTGGGACATTTCGACGCCGGGAACATGGCCGGTCAGTTCCGGAATCGCCTGCATGATACCGTTGTTCAGGATCAGCCCCTTGCATTCCAGATGGGCCTTGATCCCCGGCGCCTTGCCGATCAGATCGCCTCTGGCGATGATGGTTCCACCGGTCGTGATGGCCCGGGAGATGATTTCCGCCCGGGCTTCCGGAGCTTCCAACACGATGCGGGAGCCTACATCCATGTGCGTGCCGGCGGCGGCCACCAGGATGCTGTTGAACCGCCCCACCGCCCCTCGTCCTTCCAGGTAGGTGGTCGGAAACATCTGCAGGGAACCCACCGGTTTCAGGGAGATATAATTGGATATGATCACCCCGCCTTCCTCCACACGGGTGACGGTTCGGGGTCGGACGTTCACCTGCTCTCCCCAGTCATGGATCATGGTAAAGATCAGTTTGGCGCCTTTTTTGACATAAAACTCGGACACCCCCACATGCAGTCCGGACACCAGATGGGGGGCTGTGGCGCATCCGGTGATGATGTGGAGTTCGGAATTTTCCTCTGCGATCACCAGGTTGTGGACATGCTGGGAGAAATTTTCCTTGGCGATATACAGGCAGGCCTGTACCGGTTCGCGGATGACCGCGCCGGGCTGGGAGCGGATGAAATAGCCCTCGTGCGGAATTTCCTTGACCCGGCGGGTATATTCATCTTTGTCGGGCGAAACATTTTTCCACAGATAGTTCGGCAGCCACTCATGCCGGGCAACCGCCTCGCTGATCCCCATAATTTCAACGCCGGCCTGGCAGGATTTGCAGTGGATGACCGATTTGTCCTTCTGGATAAACGAGCCGGATCGGATCGTTTCGTGGGTGTCGACTCCGACATTCAGAAATTGGTCCGCATCCGATTCGGTGATTCGCTCCAGGTCTTCCACATATTCATGCTCCGCCGCATCGGCGTCATATCGGCTCAAGGACGGATCCCGCCCTTTGTTTACATCGTGCATCGTACACACTCCTCATACCCGTATTCCCGGATCCATTTCAAGATTTCCCTGGCGTTGCGCGAGCAGCACATGACGCCGTTGTAGAGAACCTGCCCCTTGTCGGAGGTGATGTAGTCCAGGATATGCCCGGTATGCGTGATCACCAGCGCGGACTTGGATCGGTCCTGGAAGATTTCCCGATGGGGTCTCAGAACCGGCCGTTTGATCCCGCGTTTCAGCAAGGTGTTGATCGTGTCGCCCAGCATCACGATGCTCTCCAGATCCACACCGGATTCCGGCTCATCCAAAAGGACCAGGTCGGGTTCCTGGGCCATCAGCTGGAGAAGTTCGGATCGTTTGATTTCGCCTCCGGAAAAGTTGTGATTCACATCTCTGTCCAGAAACTGGCGGAAGTTCACCTGGGCGGACAAGGCCTCCACGTCGATGGGGCGCTTTCCGGCGCACATCTGTATCATGTCCCGGGTTTTGAGGCCGTGAATGGTCGGGGGGCGTTGGAAAGAGATTCCGATTCCCATACGCGCCCGCTCATGGATGGGAAGATCGGTGATATCCTGTCCCTTGAAGGTAATTTTCCCGTGGGTGACCCGGTATCCGGAAAAACCCATCACGGTCATCATGAGGCTGGTTTTTCCCGAACCGTTCGGGCCGAACAGCACATGGGTCTCGCCTTCCGGTATATGCATATTGACATTTTTGAGGATGGGTTTGCCCCCTACCTCCACGCCGAGTTCTTCGATCAACAACATGGGTCGATTCCTTTGGGTTTCCGCTCCCGGGGTAAGACCGGGAGCGGTCCCGGAAAAAATACAGGCCAAAGCAGCCAGTAAGCCGAATTCTGTCATCCGGTCCGGTCACCCGAACCGGCGAGACGATCATTCCTCTGGGACGACGGTTGCCCGCCGCCTCTAGCGACCTACCCGGGAGCTCGGGCGGGCAGCCCTCCAACACTCCCCTATTTGGTCTTGCACCGGGTGGGGTTTGCCATGCTTCTTCGGTCACCCGAAGAACGGTGCGCTCTTACCGCACCATTTCACCCTTACCGAAACGATCCGGCCGGAAACCGGAAAGACCGGGTTCCGGGTTGTCCGGGCGTTTCGGCGGTATATTTTCTGTTGCACTTTCCTTCACGTCACCGTGACTCCACGTTATGGAGCACCCTGCCCTGTGGTGTTCGGACTTTCCTCCGGGAACCCGGCATCCCGGGGGATGCCGTTTCCCAGCGATCGTCTTGTCTGCTTTGGCCTGCGATCAGGATGGCGGAAGCCAGTAGATGATCCGCTGGCAGTTCGGGCACAGCTTCACACTTTGGCACCTCTGGAGCTCGTTGTACATCTGCGGAGGGATGTTCACGTTGCATCCGTTGCAGATGGAATCGATTGCCTGGACCACCGCGTTGCCCCGGGAATGAACGGAGCGGACCCGGTTGAACAGTTTCAACAGGTTTGGATCCGCCTGTTTCGAGCAGGCATCCCGCTCACCGTCCAGTTCCCTTAACCGATTCTGCTGGACTTCGGTTTCTTTTGCAATGACTTTCTGCTCATCTTCGAAAGCCTGCGACAGCTTCTTCAGGTCTTCACCGGTGGTGCAAACCAGAGATTCTTCGCCTTCGATTTCCTGGAGCAATGCCAGCATCTGGTCGTCGAACCGGGTGTTCTGGCTTTTAAGCTCCTCGATTTCCTTCAGCAACGCCTGGTATTCCCGGTTGGTTTTCACGGCTTTGAGTCGTTCCTGGCTTCGCTGGATCAGTGCCTGGTTGGCTTTGACATCCTGTTCCAGCGAGCGGTATGTGGTACGTTTTTCCCCGATTGCCGTGGTTTCCTGGTCGATCAGGTCTTGTTTTTCCTGGATCTGTTGGCTCAAGGTGTCCAACCGGCAGGCGATGGCTGTCAATTCCGCCTGAATCCGTGCTCGTTCCGCTTCAATTTTCTGAAGCGTGACCAGTCTTTCAATCTGCTGTTTCATAAAAACAATCCATGGGCGGACGGTTCACACATCCGCATGCGGAGAATCGAAAAGCCTTGGCGAGATATCCCGGGGCTTCCGGAATACACCGGCGGGCCGTTCGATCATCCAGGTTACGGGTTGATGGGTAGGCCGGGGTAGGCGGTCGGATTTCATCCTTCCTCCTTTCCGGACCCGGTACCGGCGGTTTTCCGATGGATGGCCGCCAGGCACCGGTAGTCAAAGGGATCGGTTTCGAATTCGCAGGTCTGAACCGTGACCGGCAAATCCTCGGATTCCAGATTCTGCTGAATCCGTGCGGCCAGAACCGAAACAATGGGATGTTCGGAACCGAAATGGCCGATATCGATCAAGGCACGCCCCTGTTCCTGTACGGTACGGGCATCATGATAGTGAAGGTCCCCGCTGATATAAACGTCGGCCCCGGACGACAGAAACGTCTTGAGCAGGCTGGACCCGCTTCCGGTACATACGGCGGCCGATCGGAGGATTCGATTCGGGTCTCCCACGGTTTTCACCACGGCAATATTCAGACTTGCCTGCAGGGATTCCGCCAGATCGATCAATCGGGCCGGGGTTTCCAGGTCTCCGACACGTCCCATGCCCTGTCCGTCGGGAACCGGATCCAGGGGATAGACATCGTAGGCCATAGTCTCGTAGGGGTGGTGGCGGCGGATATGGGATACCACATCTGCCAGATCTCTGGTTTCTACCAGGGTTTCAATCCGGATTTCTTCCACCTGGCTGATTCGGCCGGTTTCACCGATAAAAGGGCGGGCGGATTCCAAGGGGAAAAAGGAACCGATGCCCGGATTTCGAAAAGAGCAGGCGGTGTAGGGGCCGATCAAACCAGCCCGTGTTTCGGCCAGGGCTTTCAGGATCCGGTCTTCATGGGAAACCGGAACAAAGACAACCAGTTTGGCGACCCGCTGAGTCACCGGATCCGTCAGGGGACGGCGCTGTTTCATCCCGATACGGTCGGCGATGAGGTCGTTGGTGCCCTGATGGGCCTTATCCAGATTGGTATGAGCGGTATAGATGGAAAGCCGGGATTGTGCTGCTGCAAGCAGGGCCGATCCGAGAGGGGAGTTGAAATCGAGAGAGGTAATGGGTTTGAAGATCAGGGGGTGGTGGGTGATCAGCATACTGACCTGTTGCCGGCAGGCTTCCCGGATCACCTCGAAAAGGGGATCCAGGGCCACCTGTATGGTGTGGACCGGCCAGTCGCGACTCCCGATCTGCAATCCCACGGAATCCCAGGATTCCGCCAGCCCCGGGGGGGCGAGTTTTTCCATGATTCGAATGATATCGGCTACGGTCGCCATGGATAGGTATCCGCACGGTGCATGGTGGCTGTCCGATCACCGACCGTTCGGCGATCCCACCGGGTTCCGGATTTCCCGGAAAAACGTGTCCGGGAATAAAAGAAGGCGTGGACCGGCAGATCTCCACGCCTTGGCAACATGTCAGGATGAATGGGCCCACCTGGGTTCGAACCAGGGACCGACCGGTTATGAGCCGGTGGCTCTTCCAGCTGAGCTATGGGCCCAAAAAGCAATTTTTCTTTATAGTCTGTAATCAACTTGTTGTCAAGAATCCGTGAAAGAAAGCCAAGGGTCTGTCAAGGAACTGGCCCGCCGTTCCGGGGGACCGATTCCGCTTTTTCGGTTTGTCAGCTGTCCGGCAAGTTGCCCGCCGTCCCGAAGGACCGATCCCGCTTTCCCTGGGAAAAGAACTCGGATGCGGCACTCGCAGACGGGATGAGCTACCTGGCTGGCGAACCGAAAATTCAGCCCGCCGTCCCGGGGCGACCAATCCCGCTTTCCCTGGGAAAAGAACTCGGATGCGGCACTCGCAGACGGATCGGAC